>JASLCW010000124.1 GCA_030151765.1 Marmoricola sp. | reverse complement strand
GCCGAGCCCTTCCTGGGCCGCGACATGGGCCACAGCCGGGACTACTCCGAGGACGTCGCCGCGATCATCGACGACGAGGTGAAGAAGTTCCTGGCCAATGCCCACCAGGAGGCCTTCGACATCCTCGAGGAGAACCGCGACGTCCTCGACGCGCTGGTGCTGGCCCTGCTCGACAAGGAGACGCTCGACAAGGAGCAGGTCGCCGAGGTCTTCGCGCCGCTGCGGCGTCGCCCCGAGCGCCCGGCCTGGACCGGATCGCCGACCCGGGTGCCCTCGACGATTCCGCCGGTGGACATCCCGCAGGAGATCCTCGACCGGGCCAAGGCCGACGCTGCTCCGGTGGCCGCCCCGGTCGCGCCGCCGGTCGCGCCGCCCGTCGTACCGCCGACGGCACCCCCGACGGCCCCGCCGGCGGGAAGCAACGGCACCGCCAGTTCAATGGAGGCTCCCGAGGACCCGCTGCACGACGCACCCCTGCCCCCCGAATGAGCGCCGCGTGACTGTCGACCCGATCAGCTTCGACGGCGGTGCCGTCGCCGACTTCGACCACGACCGAGCTGAGGCGGCGGTCCGCGAGCTGCTCTTCGCGATCGGTGAGGACCCCGACCGCGAGGGTCTGAAGGAGACGCCGGCCCGCGTCGCCCGCGCGTACGCCGAGCTCACCGCCGGGATGCACCAGCGTGCCGAGGAGGTGCTCACCACCACCTTCGACCTCGGTCACGACGAGATGGTGCTGGTGCGCGACATCGAGCTGTGGTCGATGTGCGAGCACCATCTGGTGCCCTTCACCGGCGTCGCGCACGTCGGCTACATCCCCTCGGAGTCCGGCAAGATCACCGGCCTGTCCAAGCTGGCGCGCGTCGTCGACGTCTATGCCAAGCGGCCGCAGGTCCAGGAGCGGCTGACCACCCAGGTCGCCGACTCGGTGATGGAGATCCTCGACGCCCGCGGCGTGATCGTGGTGATCGAGGCCGAGCATCTGTGCATGACCATGCGCGGGGTCCGCAAGGCCGGCGCGAGGACGATCACCTCGGCGGTCCGGGGCCTGATGCACAACGCGGCCACCCGGGCCGAGGCGATGACGCTGATCCACTCCGGACGCTGAGGGCCGGGTCGTGGATACCGTCCTGCGGCAGGCCCTGCAGGACGGTGACGCCACCACGGTGGAGTCGGTACTCGTCGACCACACCGACGCGGTCCTGCTCCGCGCCGATCCGGAGCTGCTGCTCGCTGCGGCAGCCGTCTGCGCCGATGGCGCGGAGCGGCTCCCGGCCGCGGTGGCCTGGCGGGTCGGCATGGGCCTGCACCTCAACGGCCGCTTCGCCGAGGCCCTCGAGATCTACCGGCGCGCCTCGGAGGAGGCCACCGAGGCCGATCTCGCCGAACTCCACGCCGCCCTCGCCTCGTCCCTGTGGGGGCGGGCCGAGGCGGAGGAGTGCGTGGCTGCGGCGACCCGGGCCCGCGAGCATGCCGATGCGGCGGGCGATGACCATGCCTCGGCATCGGCCTGGGTGGCGCAGGCCCTGGTCGCCGCACACTCCGGGGACCGAACCGCTTGTCGCACGTCGTACGAGCATGCGCTGCAGTACGCCGAGGCTGCCGGCGGCCGTGCCGTCCTCATCCGGATCCTGACCAATCTCGCCTCACTCGAGAACGAGGAGGGCCGGTACGCCGCCGCCCTCGATTGGCTCAACCGGGCCCTCGACCTCTGGGGCCCCGATGACGGTCCGATGCGCTGCGTCACCGCCTTCAACCGGGCCGACGCGCTGATCGCGCTCGGTCGTCTGGAGGAGGCGATCGCCGACCTGCGCGCCGCCCAGGCCTCGGCCCGAGCCGTCGGAGCCCCGTTGCTCGCGGTGGCGCTGCACGGCCTCGGCGAGGCCTACCGGTTGCGCGGTGACGCGGCCCGCGCCGCGGTCGCCTATCGCGAGGCCGTGGCGACCGCGGAACGCACCGATCAGGCCCAGGTGATCGGGGATGCGCTGGCGGGTCTCGCCCGGACCACGGCCATGGAGGACCTGGAAGGTGCGCTCGCCCTGGCCCACCGTGGGCTGGAGGTGCCGACCGCGCTCGGCCGAGTGGCCCCGCTGCTCGCCTCCGGATGGCTGGAACTGCTCGGCGGCGACCCGGCGACCGCGCGGGAGACGGCGAGCCGGGCGGTCCGCGAGGCCGGCCGGCGCAGCGACCCGGTGGGACTGGCCGAGGCCCTCGAACTGCAGGCCCTGGCCTCCGACCCGGTGCCCCTCGACTCGATTCGCGAGGCGGCCGGCCTGTGGCGGGAAGCCGGTCACCTGATCGGGATCGCCGACAACGAGTTGATCGAGGCTGCCGTCATCGGCGATCGCGAGCGGGAACGGGCGGCGCGCAAGCACCTCGAAGGGCTGGGGGTTCGCTATGACGCGACCCGGATCGCCGGCGGCCGGCATGTGGCGCTGGGTCGTTCCGCGGCGCTGGTCTCGATCCGGACCCTGGGCTCGTTCGCGGTGCTGATCGGCGACCGCCCGGTTCCGGTCGCCGCCTGGGGCTCCCGCAAGCCCCGCGAGGCCCTCAAGTTCCTGGCCGCCCGCGGTGGCCGGCCGGTGAGCCGGTCGGCGCTCAGCGAGGTGCTGTGGCCGGGTCAGGACGGCACCGGCGCCCGGCTGTCGGTGGTGCTCTCGACGGTGCGGGCGGTGCTGGACCCGGAGAAGTCCCAGGACCCGGACCGTTTCGTCGTCGCCGACCGGGCCAGCGTCCGGCTCAACCTCGACGGCGTCGACCTCGACGCGGTCATCTTCGAATCGGCGGCGCGTCACGCCCTCGACCATCCCGACCGGGGTGGTCCGGGCGAGATCGAGGCGCTGCAGTCCGCGCTGGCGGCGTACGACGGCCCCTTCCTCGACGACGACCACGACGCGGTGTGGACGCACGAGCCGCGCGCGCACTTCGCCGTCCTGGCCCGCGAGGTACGCCGGCGGATGGCACTGCGCCTCGGTGAGAGCGAGCCGGAGCGGTCGGTCCCCTGGCTGGCCGCCGCCCTCGCCGACGATCCGTACGACGAGCCCTGTCATCTCAGCCTGATCCGGTCGATGTTGCGGCTGCGGCGATTCGGGGAGGCGCGGCGCGCGCACGACACCTACGCCGCCGCGATGTCCGACCTCGGGCTGCCGGCGACCCCGCTGGCCGAGCTCTCCGCCTGACCGCGCCGTCGGAAGACTTCCCGAAGCTTTCCCGAAGGGTCGTTCCTTATGGTGTGCGTCCAGTCATCGAAGGGGCGTGCGATGCCGATGTTGTCCAGGATCGTCTTCATCTGCGGCCTTGTTGCCGTCACCGCCGCGATGCCCACCGCGGTCTCCGTTGCAGTCGCGGACCCGGGCAGTGCTCCAGCGCTGACCGCGCCGGGTCCGTTGAGCGGGAGGATCGCCTATGTCAGCGATGCCAGCGGCAAGGCCGAGATCTGGGTGTCGAACCTCGCCGACGGGCGTGCCCGCCGGCTGATCGCCAGTCCGACGCGCGATTTCCAGCCCGTGTGGTCGCCCGACGGGACCCAGATCGCCTTCGGCCGCAAGGACGCGAACTCGGCGTACACCGACATCTGGGTGGCGTGGGCCGATGGTTCGCATCAGCGCAGGGTGACCACCGACCCGGACATCGACGTCGACCCCGCATGGTCACCTGATGGCAAGCAGATCGCCTACACGCGAGGCGAGGGCGCCGCGGCTCGGGTGTGGGTCACGACGCTGGCCACGGGCGTCGCGCGCAACGCGTCACCTGATTACGAGACCCGCGAGCCGGCGTGGCGCCCGGGCACCGACTCGATCACGGTGAGCGCTCATCCTTCGAGCTCGGGCGGGCACTACCAGCTCGTCCAGATCTGGCCGTCCGATCGTTCCGCGGGACCCTTCGAGGCAGATCCAGGAGCCGACCTGCGGCACCCCGCGTGGTCGCTGGATGGCCACCAGGTCGCGACCGAGGTGGTCACGGTGACGCCGGATCCTTTCTCGGTGAACCATGATGTGCGTGTCCTCGATCCCCTGAGCGGGACGACGCTCTACGAGTGGGCCGGCGCGGAGCCCGTCTGGTCGCCCGATGGCGGCGCCGTTGCGTACACCAACGAGGAGAGCGACGGCCCGCTCGACGTCACTGCACGGCGTCTCTCCACCCCCCAGATGCGGATCGGACTGACCCCGTACGGCGACGCCAACGAGTACCAGCCCTCGTGGCAGCGCCCGCCCCGGATCGTCTGCCCGCGCCCGGCGTTGAAGGGCACGGCGAAGGTGGGCAAGCGCCTGCGGATCTCGCAGAACCGGTTGAGCCCGGCGCTGACCCGGGGGAGCTTCGCATGGTTCCGGGGGTCGAAGCTGATCAAGGGGGAGACCGGCCGCTTCCACCGGCTGACGCGCAAGGACGCAGGCAAACGGGTCAAGGTGCGGGTGACCTGTTCCGTGGCCGGGGCGACGACGCCGGTCGTGGTGACCTCGCCGAGCAGGAAGGTACGCCGATGAAGCGGATCGCCGGGGTCGCGACGGCCCTGATCATGGTGGCGGGTCCGGGGATCGTCGGGGTGCCGGCGCCGTCGGTGGCCGCGGCCGCGCCGGTGCAGAACGGGCGGATCGCCTTCTCCAACGGGCAGATCTACACCGTCAATCCCGATGGCAGCGGCCTCCGTCAGGTGACGAATCTGTCAGGGCCGGCCGAGAATCCGTCGTGGAACACCTTCGGGACGATGATCGCCTTCGACAGTGTTGCGACGGTGATCGACCCGAGCACGCAGCAGCCAACACACGTCTCGCACGTCTTCGACGTCTTCGGCAACGGGCTCGGCCAGGTGATCGATCACACGCCGTACGCGCTCGACAACCTGACCCAGCCGGCGATGTCGCACGGCGGCGGCATGTACGCCTACAGGGACACCGACGACGCGGGCTATTCGAGCATCCACATCTCGTTGCTCTGCAAGGAACTGCGCAACTGCACCGACCGCACCCTGGTCCCGGTCGGTTCGTTCGGGGACTCGAGCTCCCGGCCCTCATGGGCTCCGGGCGACCTGGCGATCGCCTTCTCGTCGTACCGGTACATCGACAGCACCATCGGTTATCGCACCGACGTCTATCGGATCAATCTCGACGGGACCGGCTGGCAGCGGCTCACCGACGACGGTGGGCGGGAGCCGGCCTGGTCGCCGGACGGCACCAAGATCGCCTATTCCCGCTCCGCGACCCCCTCCGGTCCGGGCGGCATCTGGATGATGAACAGCAACGGCTCGAACCAGCACGTGATTCTCGCGAACGGCTCTCACGGCGTCGACGAGCTGACCGGCGCGCCGACGTGGTCACCTGATGGGAGGTTCATCGCCTACGTGCATCAACAGCAGAGCGGCGGCCACTCGATCTGGGTGATGAATGCCGACGGCAGCAATGCCCACCAGATCGCCATCGCGCCCTCGGACAACTGGAATGCGCCGTCCTGGGGCCGGAAGCCCGACCTGGAGGCGATCCACTGCCCGAAGCCGGTCCTCAAGGGGACGGCGCGGGTGGGCGGCCGCTTGCGCGTGGTCCAGGGCGTGACGACCCCGACCCGGGTCCGCGAGTACTACCGGTGGCTGCGCGGATCGAAGCCGATCAGGGGTGTGATCACCAAGACCTACAAGCTGAAGCGGGCCGACGGCGGCAAGCGGATCCGGGTGCGGGTCTCCTGCCGGGCGCCCGGTCTGACGACGGTCACCGTCACCTCGAAGGCCAGATTGGTCCATCGATAGGCGCCGCCCCTAGGGTTCAACCATGGCCACGCCGACGCTCCCCCTCGTCATGGGCGTCGTCAACGTGACTCCGGACTCCTTCTCCGACGGCGGCCGGTACGACGACCCCGAGCGGGCCATCGCCCACGGGCGTGAGCTGCTCGCCGAGGGTGCCGACATCCTGGACATCGGCGGGGAATCGACCCGCCCCGGAGCCACCCGGCCGCTGGTCGCCGAGGAGCTGGACCGGGTGCTGCCGGTGATCGAGGCGCTGGCCGCCGACGGTGCGGTCGTCTCCGTCGACACGATGCGTGCCGAGGTGGCCGCACGGGCGATCGAGGTGGGCGCCGGCATCGTCAACGACGTCTCCGGCGGGCTGGCCGATCCGGACATCCTGGGAGTCGTGGCCGGCAGCGAGGCGCGGTACGTCGCGATGCACTGGCGGGCGCACAGCGACCACATGCAGGACTTCGCCGTGTACGATGGTCCGGGGGGCGTCGTACGGGCGGTTCGGGAGGAACTGGCCGAGCGGGTCGAGGCGATCCGCGCCGCCGGCGTACCGGACGAGCGGGTGGTGCTCGACCCGGGGCTGGGCTTCGCCAAGCTCCCCGAGCACAACTGGGCGCTGCTGGCCCGGCTCGACGATCTCGCCAGCCTTGGCTTCCCGCTGCTGGTCGGGGCAAGCCGCAAGAGCTTCCTCGGCCGGCTCCTGGCCGCCGCGGACGGCACTCCGCGGCCCGTCGACGACCGCGAGGAGGCGGGCGTGGCCATCGCCGCCCTGCTCGCCGCCGGGCACGCCCGTACGCCCGTCTGGGGCCTGCGCGTCCACGACGTACGGGCCACGTGCGACGCGCTGCGTGCGGTGGCTGCCTGGACCTCGGCCGGGACCTCCCCGGGTGACAGGTAGGGTCGAGGACGATGAGTGATCGGCTTGCAGTACGGGGTATCCGTGTCTTCGGACACCACGGGGTCTTCGAATTCGAGCGCCGCGACGGCCAGGAATTCGTGATCGACCTGGTGCTCGGTCTCGATGTAACCCCGGCGGCCGCCACCGACGACTTGTCTCATACCGTCGACTACGGAAGTCTCGTAGCCGATGTGAAGGAGGCAGTCGAGAAGGACCCGGTCGATCTGATCGAGACGTTGGCGCAGCGCATCGCGGATGTGTGCCTGACGCGCGAGCTGGTCGAGTGGGTGGAAGTGACCGTGCACAAGCCGAATGCGCCCATCGAGGCGACATTCGACGATGTTGCCCTGACGATCAACCGGAGACGTTCGTGACTGAGACCCCGAATCCCAACATCATCGACACCGACACCCTGACCGGTGAGATGCACCCGATCCGTCGTGTCGTGATCGCGCTCGGATCGAATCTCGGTGAGCGGCTGGTCAACCTCCAGGCCGCGGTCGATTCCCTCGCCGACACCCCCGAGGTCTGGGTGACCAATGTGTCCCCGGTCTACGAGACCGAGCCGGTCGGTTCGCCCGAGGGCTCCAAGGACTTCCTCAACGCCGTCGTCCTGCTCGACACCACGTTGTCCGCGCGCACGCTGCTCGACCGCGCCCACGCCATCGAGGCGGCGTACGGCCGCGAGCGGGGCGAGGACGTCGAGGTCAACGCGCCCCGCACCCTCGACGTCGACCTGATCGTCGTCGGCGACCGGATCGCCGAAGGCCCGGAGATGGTGCTGCCGCACCCCCGTGCCGCCGAGCGCGCCTTCGTGCTGGCTCCGTGGTTCGACCTCGAGCCCGACGCCAGCATCCCCGGGTACGGCGAGATCGCCGCGCTCCTCGACAAGGTCGGTCGCGACGGCATCAACCGCCGCGATGATCTCGAGCTGCAAGTGCAGTGAGCCAGCAGGAAGGTGAACCGGGCGGCAATCTGAGCCCGACCGGCCCGGGTCCGGTTGCCTTCTTCACGATCTTCGGCCTGCTCATCGGGTGGTCGCTGCGCCGGATCTGCCTGCGCTGGGGATTCAACGAGCCGGTGATCGGCAACGGCTCGGTGGCGGCACTCTTCCTGCTCGCCGCCGTGCTCGCGGTGACGGCCTACCTGACCCTGAGGGGACGGCGTGCCGGCACCCGCGTGTCCTCGCACCATGCGGTCAACAAGCTGGTGCTGGCCAAGGCGTGCATCCGTGTCGGGGCGATCACCTTCGGCGGTTACCTCGGCTTCGCGCTGGCGCACGTCGGCGTCGCCGGCGGTGACCGGGTCGCCTCGCAGATCTGGCATTCGGCCCTCGCCGCGATCGCCGGGGTCCTGATCATGGCGGCGGCCTTCGTCCTCGAGCATGCCTGTCGCGTGCCTCCCACGGATTGAGCCGTCCGCGGATTAGCCTTCGGACATGGCCAGTCGCACGCCCGCACGCCGTCGTCAACGCAGTGTCCGCGTCACGGTCGCCGTGACCCTGATGGCGATCGCGACGATCGCCGTGGTGGCCGCATTGCCGACCCGTTCGGTGACCTGGCTGAGCCTCGCCGCCGTCGTCGCTCTCGTCTTCGCCTGGGCAGCGCTGCGGATGATGTGGACCGAGGTGCTCCAGTCCCGTCGCGAGAACGCCGCCGACCGCGCGGCCGCTGCGGCGGCGTACGAGGATCTGTTCAGCCAGCGCGCCGCCGAGCACGCCGAATTCACCAGCGCGATGACCGAGCGGCTGGCGACCTCGCAGACCACGATGCGCGAGCTCGAGGGTGCCCTGGTCGTCCAGCAGCGCCGGGCCGCGACCGCCGAGGTCCGCCTGGCCGACAGCAATCGCCGCCTCGACGAGGCCCGCACCCAGGTCAACCAGCTGGAGGGCGAGCTCACCGAGCGTCAGGCCGAGCTCGCCGAAGCGCTCGCCAGCTGGGAGAGCGAGGGCGGCGGGGGCAACGATCTCGCGGACTTCGCCGATCTCGCCGACTTCGAACGCCGGGCCCAGGAGACCCTCCCTGGCCGCCACGTGGGCGCCAGCAAGGAGAACCGGACCGCCTGAATGGGCGCTCAGTCCGTTCGTGGCCGCGTGGCCGCACGCCTGACCCGCACGTGGCAGGCACGTCCCGCGGGCCGCGTGGTCCACGTGGTGACGGTCGGCCCGGGCCAGGCCCGCTTCCTCGACGAGGCGCTGGAATCGGTACGCCGCCAGACCTACCGGGACAGCACCGAACTGGTCGTCGAGTGGGGTGCCGGCACCGACCACCCGACCATCGCCTCGGCCCGCTCCGACGGCCTGCGCCGGGCGCGCGGCCGCTACGGCCGGCTGCTCGAGGCGAGTGACCTGCTCCCGTGGCACTCCACCGCCCTGCTGGTCCGAGCGCTGAACGGCAGGGGCACCGCGGCCGGACGTTCGCAACGCCATGGCGACTGGCGCGAGCAGGCCTTCACGCCGGCGCCCGGGACCGAGCCGGGGCTCGGGGACCGGATCATCGACCTGGCCCGCTGGCAGGCCAGCGGGCTGGACTTCATCGAGGACCACGGACGCTTCGCGGATGCCACGCTCGCGGCCATCGACGAGAGCCTCGGCTGCACCCTCGTCGACGCGGTCACGCATGAGGATCGGGATCGGAGCCTGGGCCTGCCCTTCGGACATGTCCGGGTCTGGTCCGACGAGGCGGATGCCTGGCTGGCCGCGGTGAAGTCCGCGCTCGGTGCTCCGGCACCCCGGCCGGAATGGGCCGCCGCAGTGCTGGATACGCGGCTGCCGGCCCTGCTCGGCGACGTTGAGCGCCTGACTGAGAAACAGTGGCGGCGGCTGGAGAAGATCGCGACCGCGTTGACCGAGCTCGCCGGGACGGAGCCGCCGGTGCGGGCGGAGTCGCGGGTCCTGGCCGCCTTGACCGCGGCCGACGACCGCGACGCGGTGACTGAGCTGGTCCTGTCGCGGTGGCGGGACCACGACGACCTGCCCACGCTGACCCGCTCGGGCGAGGCTCATGCCGACCTCACAGCGGCTGCTCTTCCCGCGGCGGCGACTCGCCTCGCCGAGCGGGAGACGCCCCTGGTGGTGCGGCCCTTGGAGCGACGCCAGGGGCGTCTCGCCGCGCTGGCCTTCATCCGCCAGGTCTCGACCGTCGACCCGGTCGTCACGGCGAGCTTCGGCGGTACGCCGGTGCCCGTCACTGTGGTTCCCGATCCGCGAGCCAATCGGATCGCTGCGGAGGCCGACCACGATCATCGCCAGGGCTGGCTCGAGATCGACCTCGGCAGCACCCGGCCGGGACGGCTCCGGATCGACATGACCGTCGCCGGGATCAGCCGGAGCGGCGAGGCCGACGTACCGGCCGAGCTCGGCCTCGACCTCCCGCCGGACGCCCGTGGCGACGACGAGATCGGGCCGTGGGCGCAGCGCGAGCTGCAGCGCTGGTACGCCGAGCCGCACCCGATCGAGCCCGATCTCGCCTATTTCCAGGCCTACACCGGCCAGTCCGCGACGGACAGCCCGCTGGCGATCCATCGCGAGCTGCGCCGACTCCGCCCCGACCTCCGCACCCGGTGGCTGGTCGACTCACTCGACGTGCCGGTCCCCGAGGGCGCCGAGCCGGTGCTGATCCGGAGCCGCGAGTGGTACCGCACGCTGGCCACCGCACGCTGGTTGTGCCTCAACATCGAGCCGGAGCGCTGGTTCCGGCGCCGGCCCGGTCAGGTGCTGGTGCAGACCTGGCACGGCAACCCGGGCAAGACGATGGGACTCTCCGCCTGGCGCCAGTCCGGCTTCACCGAGGGCCAGATCGAGCGCACCCTCGACCACGGCCCGCGCACCTGGTCACTGCTGGTCAGCCCGAGCCCGGAGATGACCGGCCACTACCGCAGTGAATTCCAGTACGACGGTCCCGTGGTCGATCACGGCTATCCGCGCGACGACGCGCTGGTCGTCGTACCGGAGGGGAAGCGGGAGGAGTTGCGCGCGGCCCTCGGCCTCGCCCCCGACCAGATCGCGGTGCTCTATGCCCCGACCTGGCGTCCTGAGCTGGCCACCAACTTTCGGCGGGCCCGGCTCGGCGACGGCTTCGACGTGGTCGCGGCCGCGCAGGCGCTGGGGGAGCGCTACACGCTCTTGCTGCGGGGTCACCGCTTCCACGTGGATCGTGCGGTCGCCGGGGCGCGGGTCCTCGACGTCACCGACCATCCCGAGATCAACGACCTGATCATCGCCGCCGACGCCGCCGTCCTCGACTACTCGTCGATCCGCTTCGACTTCGCGCTCACCGGCCGGCCGATGGTCTTCTGCGTCCCCGATCTCGAGAGCTATGCGGACAGTCGTGGCTTCCTCTACGACTACCGCGACTCGGCCCCGGGCCCGCTCGCCCGTACGACGGACGCGGTGGTCGCCGCGCTCAGCGACCTGGACGCACTGGACCGGGACTACGCCGAGGCCCGGCGGATCTTCCACGAGCGCTTCAACGCCCACCAGGACGGCCACGCGGCGGAACGGGTCGTCGCCGCGATGCTCGACCTAGCCGCCGAGACGCCGCTTGACCTTGCCGGCGAGGGCCCGGACCATCTCCCGGCCTGAGTGATCCCCGGTGCGGTGCGCCTCGAGGGCGCCGAGGAGGCGCTGCCGCTCCTTGTCGAGGCGGACCCGGTCGCCGGTGAGGAAGGCGATCTGGTCGTAGGCGCTGGCGGTGGCGCCGATGCCGCGGAAGACCTCGGGGCTCCACTCCGGGTCGGTGTCCGGCACGTCGCGGTCGAAGTCGAACATCGAGCCGAACTCGGCCAGGTCGGCCGCGAAGCGCTCGTCGATCAGCTCGCGCACGCCGTCGGAGAAGAGGAAGCGGTGCGCGCGCAGCGGGGTGCTGTTGTCGCGGGGGAGCTTCAGCTTCCGGCCCCGCCCGACGGTGGCGAGGTGGGCGCCGAGGTCGTCGAGCAGGTCGCCCACCTCGCGCACGTTGTAGATCCTGGAGTAGTTCACCCGCCAGGACTGCAGCAGCCCGCTCTGCGCCTGGAAGTGGGTGTCGCTGGTGCTGATCTTGTGCTCGGGGTTGTCAGCGAGCCAGCGGACGAAGTCGGCGAAGGAGCGGCGTACGTCGTCGGTGGAGCGGGGCAGGTCGGGATAGAAGGACTCGTCGCGATAGCGCGCGTACCACGGGTCGTGGTTGAGGAACTTCGACTGCCAGGCCGAGAAGAGCCGGGCATGCGGGTCGCGAACCAGTCCGAAGACGAACCAGCCGTTGTCCGGATGGATCTCAGCGATCCGGTCCGGGTCGTCGACGTCGTACTTCTCGATGTGCTCCCACAGCTGCCGCTGGTGGATGGTGTCCGCCGGATCGCTCACCATCGCGAAGGTGCGGTGGAAGCGCTCGGGGTTCTCGCCGGCCAGATCGGCGAGCAGCCACTTCACGCTGGTGCAGGCGTTCTTGGCGACCGAGATGAACATGACCTTGTGCTCGGGCAGGACATAGGAACGTCCGCCGAGGCCCCGCTGACCCAGCCGCATCGCCGGAGGTACGTCGATCTCCGGGCTCGCTGACATGGCCAGGATGCTACCCGTCGCGCCGTGGCTACCATGGGGCTCGTGCTGTCTGGTGTGGATGAAGCAAGCTCGTCGCTGCTGCCCGAGGGCAGCATCTTGGTCCACATCGGGCCCTACAAGACGGGCTCGACGGCGATCCAGCTGGCCATGAACGAGCAGCGCGCGGAGCTGGCCGAGCACGGCGTCCTCTATCCCGGTACCGACTGGCGGCAGCGCCGGCCCGGCTGGGGTCTCGTCGGGAGAACCCCCGCCGGTCGCCCGAAGGCCACCCTCGCCGATTGGGAGATCCTGGTCGACGAGATCCGGGCTGCGCGAGAGCCGCGGATCTGCGTGAGCACCGAGGACCTGGGTGCGGCCGATGCCGGGCAGATCGCTCGCCTGGTCGAGGACCTCGGCGCGGACCGCGTGCATGTCATCACCGTGATCCGTGGGCTCGACGGACTGCTCCCCTCGCAGTGGCAGGAGCGGGTGAAGACCAGGCCCTGGATCGAGTCCTACGAGGAGTGGCTCCGCGAGGTGCTCGACCCCGAGGGGGACAACGCCTCCGCGCGCACCTTCTGGCGATCCCACGACCTCGGCCGGGTCATCCGCGACTGGACCGCGGTGCTGCCGCCCGAGCAGTTCATCGCGGTGGTCGGCGACAAGCGCAACCGGCGCCAAGTGCCAGACACCTTCGAACGACTCCTCGGACTCTCCGACGGCTTCCTCACGCCGAGCTCGGCCGCCAACGCCTCCCTGACCCGGGAGCGCACCGAATTCCACCGCCAGCTCAACCAGGTCTTCCGTGACAACAAGTGGTCCGAGCGCGACTTCCTCCGCTTCATGCGCCGCGGGGTTCTCCGGCAGACGATGAGCATCCCCGCGCGCGAGGACGAGCAGGCCGGGCTCCCGGTGCCCGCCTGGGCGGGCGAGCGGGTGGCGCAGTTGAGCGAGGAGCGCGCCCGCGTCCTCGAGGAGTCGGGCGTGACCGTGATCGGCGACCCGGGCTCCCTGCGGGTCGACCCAGCCTCGTTCGGCGGCGAGATCGAGCCGGCGCCGACCACGATCCCCATCGAGGTCGCGGTCGCGGCGGTCGCCGCGGCCATCAGGGTGGGCAGGGAACTGGCCGAGAAGCCGGCGCCCGCGGCACCCGAGGCGGAGCCGAGCCGGGACCTCGTTCGCCGGATGACGGGTGCCGTACGTCGCAGGCGCGACTGAGGCGAGGCTGAGCCGCGGCCGGATGCTTGTATCCTGCGGTCTGGTGTCCGCACAGACAGGAAGGCACGCGTGAGCAAGAACGTCGCCGTCATTCTCGCCGGTGGGGTGGGCACTCGTGTCGGCCTCGACATCCCGAAGCAGCTGATCAAGATCGCCGGGCGGACGATCCTCGAGCACACCATCCAGCTCTTCAACGACCACGCGTCGGTGGACGAGGTCATCGTGATGATGACGCCGGGCTATCTCGACGCGGTGCACGAGATCCTGCGGCCGGGGCACTATCCCAAGGTCAGCCAGGTCCTCGAGGGCGCCGACACCCGCAACGGCACGACGCTGCGGGCACTCGCCGCGATCGAGGACGACAACAGCCTGGTGCTCTTCCACGACGCCGTACGCCCGCTGGTCGCGCCGCGGATCGTCGGCGAGTGCTTCGACTCGCTCCGCCAGTACGACGCCGTCGACGTGGCGATCCCGTCCGCCGACACGATCATCGAGGTCGGCGCGGCCAACACGATCGAGGCGATCCCGCCGCGGGCGCGGCTGATGCGCGGCCAGACCCCGCAGGGATTCCGGGCCGGCACCATCAAGCGCGCCTACGAGATCGCCGGCGAGGACCCGAACTTCGAGGCGACCGACGACTGCACCGTCGTCCTGCGCTATCTCCCCGACACCCCGATCTGGGTGGTCCGCGGTGAGGAGCGCAACATGAAGGTCACCGAGCCGATCGACGTCTACATCGCCGACAAGCTCTTCCAGTTGACCACCGAGGCGACGCCCAGCGGTCGCACGGATGCGGACTACCGGGCCGCGCTCGAGGGCCGCTGCGTCGTCGTCTTCGGGGGCAGCTACGGCATCGGCGCGGACATCGTGGAGCGTGCCCGTGAGTACGGCGCGAAGGTCTTCTCGTTCAGCCGTTCCGCGACCGGCACCCATGTCGAGCGGCGCGAGGACATCAAGGCCGCCGTGGCTCAGGTGCTCGACGAGGTCGACCGGATCGACTACGTCGTCAACACCGCGGGTGTGCTCCCGCGCGGCGACCTGCAGGACACGACCGAGGAGACGGTCTACTCGGCGACCGAGATCAACTATCTGGCGCCGGTCTTCATCGCGCAGGAGTTCTATCCGCACCTGCACGCCAGCGGCGGCAGCCTGCTGCTCTTCACCTCCAGCTCCTACACCCGCGGCCGCCGCGGATACAGCCTCTA
Source organism: Marmoricola sp. (assembly GCA_030151765.1). Classification (GTDB taxonomy): domain Bacteria; phylum Actinomycetota; class Actinomycetes; order Propionibacteriales; family Nocardioidaceae; genus Marmoricola. The sequence goes on along the minus strand of JASLCW010000124.1, from coordinate 16,156 downwards.
CTCGTCGGCGAAGGCGGCCGTCGTCAACCTGACCCAGGCGCTGGCGGACGAGTGGGCGGAGTCCGGCGTACGCGTCAACTGCGTCAACCCCGAGCGCACCGGCACGCCCATGCGCACGAAGGCCTTCGGTGAGGAGCCGGCCGACTCGCTGCTGGCCTCGATCGAGGTGGCCCGGGTCTCCCTCGACACCCTGATTTCGGGGACCACCGGCCATGTCATCGACGTACGCCGGGTCGATCCACTTTGAGTTCGCGGCAGCGCGCGGCTCACTTGGCCCGGAAGGCCCGCGCGGCCGGCGTACGCCGGGTCCGTGGCGCCGGTGCCGCCGCACAGCGCCGCCTCGGCCGTACGGCGTACACGCCGGGCCTGCTCAGCGTCGTGGTGCCGATGTACAACGTCGAGGACTACATCGGCGAATGCCTCACCTCGCTGCGTGAGCAGTACTACGGCCACCTTGAGATCGTCGTCGTCGACGACGGCAGCAAGGACGGAAGCCGCGCGGTCGCCGAGGAGCACGCCGCCGCCGACCGCCGGGTGCGCATCGTCACTCGCCCCAACGGCGGGCTGAGCGCTGCCCGCAACACCGGTGTCGAGGCCGCGGTCGGGGAATTCCTCGCCTTCGTCGACGCCGACGACAAGGTCACGCCGGACGCCTACAGCCTCTCGCTCGAATCCCTGAAGAGCTCCGGCTCCGACCTGGCCGTCTTCTACTACCAGCGGCTCTTCCACGGCACCCTGACGCCCGCCGCGCAGTGGCTGCGCGATGCGCACGCGGAACCGCGCATCGGTGTCGATCTCGACGCCTTCCCCGAGGTGATGGTCAATGCCGTCGCATGGAGCAAGGTCTACCGCCGGGCCTTCTACGACGCCGCCGGCCTGACCTTCCCGGTCGGGCTGATCTATGAGGACCAGGCCGTCTCGATGCGGGCCTTCGCCCGGGCGCAGGCCTTCGACGTGCTCCCGCACGTCGGTGTCGAGTGGCGGATGCGCGAGAACGCCACGTCGATCTCGCAGCAGCACGCCGAGGTCGGCAACATCGTGGCGCACAACGTGGCGATGTCCTCCTCCCTCGAGGAACTGCGCGAGGCGGGCAAGCCCGCCGCCGTACGGGCGCGTGCGCTGCAGTTGCTCGACAACAACCTGCAGTTCTTCAAGCGCAACGCGGTCTACCGCAACGACGCGTACTGGTCGCATCTGCGCGAGGCGGTCACGATGCTGCTCGGGGAGGTCAGTCGCGAGGACTACATCGAGCACGTCGGCGCCTACAAGAAGCTGCTCGACGAACTCATCCGCGAGGATCGCATCGACGACGTGGTCAGCCTGCTGCTCGAGGAGCACCCGCGGATGCGCCGACACCGCACCTCGGTCCGCGGCGAGTACAGCTATCTCGAGCTGGGCCCGCGCTATTCGCACCTGCCCGAGGAGTGCTTCCGGCTCTCCTGGAGCGAGACCGCCGCGCGCGGACGGGCCCGCTCCTTCTCCTGGACTCCGGAGGGGACCCTGCGGATCGAGGGCTGGGCGGCGCTCTCCAATGTCGACCTCTCCGAGAGCCCGTCCGAGGTCCAGGTGCGCTTCGTCGCCGAGGACGGCCGCGAGCTTCCGCTGCGTACGACGCTGCGGCCCGAGCCGCGCGCGAACATCGAGTTCGAGTCCGACTACCACGACTACACGGCGGGCGGCTTCGTCGCGGAGATCGACCTCGCGGACATCCCCGACGATGTCGCGAGCTGGCGGCTCGATGCCACCGTCACCCGGGGCAGCCGCTCCCGTACGACGGAGCTCATCGTCTACCCGTGGATCGAGGCCTCGGCGCTGACGCCCGTCGTCGACCGGCCGGGCCGGACGCTCGGCATCGGGTCGAGCCGTTCCGGCCTGGTCTACCTCCGCGTGCGCACCAGCCCGGTGACCGTCGTCGCACGCGACTCCGGTGAGGGTTGGGCCCAGGTCGACCTGGCCGGTCCGGTCGCCCGGGTGCTCGCCACGAGCGGTCGCACCGGCGTACCGGTCCAGCTGAGCAGCCTCGGCGGCGGCCGGACCCGGGCGCGGCTCGACCTCACGAAGGCGCGTCCCGGCACGGTGGTGAAGCTCGCCGCGGTGACCGATGCGGGCGACCAGGTGCCGGTGCTCGACCATGTCGACGAGGAAGCCGCGCCGAAGGACCTGAGCAGGCCGTGGTTCGGGCGCTCCCGGGACGGACGCACGAAGGTGCAGGTCCCTGGCCCCCACGCCGAGATCACCGAGGTGACGGTCGGCGAGCGAGAGGTCGCGGTCGGGCTCGACATCGCGCCGGCGACGGGCTCCTTCCGGGTCGGTCTGCGCGGTCCCGACGGCCTGCTGCAGGCCGGTGTGCTCGACTCCGCGGGGCAGCACCACACGGTGCGCATCCCGCTGCTGCGGCCGGGTGTCGACGGCGTCGTCCGGGCCCTTCCGAGCGGCGCCTACGAGCTCGTCGTCGAGAGCGACGCCCAGTCGAAGGACGTGCGTCCGCGCCCCTCCTTCGCGCTCAGCCAGGTGCTGCCCGACGAGCAGCTCTTCGGCAGTGTCCTGGTCCGCGCGGAGGTCTTCGAACCCCGGCGTCCGGGCCTGCGCTTCATGGTCGAACCGCCGCTCACCGTCGAGGAACGCTCCGACTTCGGTCAGCGCGTGCTCCGCGAGCAGGACGGCGACCGGCCGGCCACGCAGGACTCCGTCTTCTTCCGCACGCTGTACGGCGAGGTCACCAACGGCAACTGCCTCGGCGTACACGAGGAACTGCGCCGGCGTGGCTCGCAGCTGACTCTCTTCTGGGCGGTCACCGACCATTCGGTCGCCGTACCCGAGGGTGGCTCGCCGGTCGTGGAGCTCAGCCGGGCCTGGCACGAGGCGATGCGGCGCTCGCGCTATCACATGGTCGACGTGCACCAGATGGACTGGTTCGAGCGGCCCGACGGTCAGGACCTGATCGAGACCATGCACGGCTATCCCTACAAGGTGATGGGCCACGAGTGGTGGAGCAAGGGCATCTTCCCGGCCGACCGCGTCTACGCCTTCGACCGCCGGGCGCGGGACTGGACCTTCTTCGTGTCGCCGGCCAGCTATGCCACGCCGCTGCTGAAGGCCGCCTTCCTGGAGCCCGCCGGCGCGACGCCGAAGATCCTCGAGATCGGCTATCCCCGCAATGACGTGCTCTTCAGCGAGCGGGCCGCGGAGATCCGGGAACGCACCCGCGAGCGGCTCGGGATCAAGCCGGACGAGGTCGCGGTGATGTACGCACCGACCTTCCGCGACTACCTCTCACCCGACGACATGACCGCCGCCCGGGTGGACTTCTTCGATCCGCACGCGGCGGCCGAGCAGCTCGCCGGCGACGCGACGGACTTCGTCTTCCTGATGCGCGGGCACGCCTTCAACGCCCGCATCCCGGGGGAGCGCGAACGGGAGAGCGACCGGGTCCGCGACGTGACCGACTTCCCGGACGTCAACGACCTGATCCTCGCCTCGGACGTGGCGATCATGGACTACTCGTCGCTGCGCTTCGACTACGCGCTCACCGACAAGTCGATGATCTTCCTGGTGCCCGACCTCGCCGAGTACGACGCCGCGCGCGGCGGCGTCCTGCCTTATGCGCCCACGGCACCGGGGCCGCACGTCGACAACACCGACGAGGTGGTCGCCGTGCTGCGCGACCTGGACCAGCTCGACACCGGGTACGCCGAGGCGCGCGCCGCCTTCCGGGCCGCCTACGCCGACATCGACGACGGCCGGGCGAGCGCTCGCCTCGTTGATGCGGTCTTCGTGCCGCGGGGGGATGCGCCGCCTCCGGCTGAGTGAATTAACTGGCTCGGTCGCTCCCCCGTGGGGTGCACGGAGGCTGCTTCGGTAGCGCGCCGGGCGGCACACGGTTGGTGGGCGGTCACCGAAAAGGCGGTGGCGACGGGGACGTCCGGCACCGATTGCGGTTTGCTCCCAGCGTGCGAAAACACTGCATATGTTGTGTTTTCGCGGCACGCGAGTGACTGGTGCGACGGCACCCCGATTTCGGAGACAGACGGGTTGCTCGGGAACAGCATCGAGAACCCGACTGTCTCCAAACAGGGCTACCGGCCGCCCGTGGTCGGCAAGCCGCCCGCGCACCTGGGCCGACGCAGCGCCGATGCGTCACGGAGGGAAGCCCAAACTAGGGGCATCGATGTGATCCTCGCCACCGGCCGGACCCGTTCCCACGGGTGAGCGCCCGGCGTAATCTCGATTTCGCAATTTGCACGTAGTCCGGTACCCGCGAAGGGACTGGAACGAAGGGCGATGAGTGAGATGACCCGAATCGGGGTTGTCGGTGCCGGCCGAGTCGGCGCCGTACTGGCCGCGGCGCTGCGCGCCGCGGGCCACGAGATCGTGGCGGTGGCCGGTGAGTCCACTGCCTCCCGCGGTCGCGCACGCGACCTGCTCCCCGGCGTCACGGTGACGAAGCCGACCGACGTCGCGCGCACCTGTGACCTGCTCCTGCTGACCGTCCCCGACGACATGCTCGCCAATGTGGTGACCTCGCTCGTCGGCGCCGGCGCGATCCGGCCCGGACAGGTCGTCTGCCACACCAGCGGTCGCCACGGCCTCGCCGTCCTCGAGCCGGCCGCTCTGATCGGTGCGCGCGTGGTCGCGATGCACCCGGCGATGACCTTCACCGGCACCTCGGTCGATCTTGACCGGCTCAGCGGCTGCGTCTTCGGCTTCACCGCCGAGCCCGCCGAGCGAGCACTCGTCGAGGGCCTGATCGCCGACCTGCACGGCGTACCGATGTTCGTTCCGGAGGACCGGCGCACGCTCTACCACGCGGGTCTCGCGCACGGCGCCAACCACCTCGTCACCCTGGTCTCCCAGGCGATGGGCCTGCTGGCCGCCGCCGGCGCCGAGGACCCGGCGGCGACGCTGCGGCCGCTGCTCTCCGCCGCGCTCGACAATGCCCTGGAGCAGGGCGATGCCGCGCTGACCGGACCGATCGTGCGCGGCGACGTCAACACCGTCCGGGCGCACCTGGCCGACATCGCCGCCAATGCCCCCGACACGCTGCCGTCGTACGTCGCCATGGCACGCGCCACCGCCGACCGCGCGGTCCTCGACGGCCGCCTGCTGCCGATCCGCGCCCGCCAGCTGATGATCGTGCTGGACGACGCGATCGCCTCCTTCCGGGTCGCCCACCCGGCCGCGCGCCAGTGGGGTCACGAGGCGCGATAAGCGATGCCTGTTCGTCTGGTCGGCACGCGTGCCGAGCTCGCCGGTGTGCCGCGGTCCGGCAAGGTCGCCCTCGTTCCGACGATGGGCGCCCTGCACGAGGGGCATGCCACTTTGATCCGTACGGCGCGCGCCGCGACCGACGGGCCGGTCGTCGTCTCCGTCTTCGTCAATCCGCTGCAGTTCGCGGCCGGTGAGGACCTGGACCGCTATCCGCGCACGCTCGAGGCCGACCTCGAGATCTGCGAGGCGGCCGGCGCGGACGTCGTCTTCGCCCCCTCGGTCGACGAGGTCTATCCCGACGGGGAGCCGCAGGTCACCGTCGAGCCCGGACCGATCGGAGCCGTGCTGGAGGGCGAGTCCCGCCCGACCCACTTCCGCGGCGTGCTCACGGTCGTCGCCAAGCTCTTCGGGCTGGTCCGGCCCGATCTCGCCTTCTTCGGCGAGAAGGACTACCAACAGTTGGTGCTGATCCGCCAGATGGCGATCGACCTCTGCATGGGCGTCGACGTGGTCGGTGTGCTCACCGTGCGCGAGGCGGACGGCCTCGCGCTGAGCAGCCGCAACCGCTACCTCTCCGACGACGAGCGCGCCATCGCACTCACGCTCTCCCGTGCGCTGCAGGCCGCACGCGACCGTGCGCCGTACGGCGTACCCGCGGCGCGCTGGGCCGCGATGAGCGTGCTCAAGGACGAGCCCGGAGTGGAGATCGATTATCTCGCCCTGCGCGATGCCGCGCTCGGCGAACTGCACGACTATCCCGACGCGCCGGTCGACGCCCGTGTCCTGGTGGCGGCCCGCGTGGGCAGCACCCGCCTGATCGACAACATGCCTATCACCTTTGCCGAAGGGGCCTCCTGATGCTGCGCACGATGATGAAGTCGAAGATCCACCGTGCCACGGTGACCCAGGCCGACCTGCACTACGTGGGCTCGGTGACGGTCGACGAGGACCTGCTCGAGGCGTCCGACATCCTGCCCGGCGAGCTCGTCCACATCGTCGACATCACCAACGGCGCGCGGCTGGAGACCTACACCATCGCGGGCGAGCGCGGCTCCGGCGTACTCGGCATCAACGGAGCCGCCGCCCACCTGGTGCACCCCGGCGACCTGGTCATCCTGATCGCCTATGCGCAGATGGACACCGCGGAGGCGAAGGCCTTCGAACCCCACGTCGTCTTCGTCGATGCCGCCAACAAGGTCGTGGCTCTCGGGCACGATCCCGCGGAGGCGCTACCCGAATCGGGGCTGGTCCGCGGCGACGTGCTCGCGACGGCGCAGTAGCCTGCGCCAATGACTCTTCCTGAGCGGCTGGTGGCCGGTGTGCCCGGCTGGACCACCGAGGCCGACGTGGTCGTGGTCGGCTCCGGCATCGCCGGCCTGACCGCCGCGCTCCGGCTCCGCGGCCAGGTGACGAAGGTCCTCCTGGTCACCAAAGACGTCCTCTCGGCCGGTTCGACCCAATGGGCGCAGGGCGGCATCGCCGCCGCACTCGGGCCCGGCGACACCCCCCAGGAGCACGAGCAGGACACACTGGTCGCCGGTGCCGGCGCCTGCGACGCCGAGGCGGTCAGGGTTCTCGTCACTGACGGGCCCGAGGCGGTCCGCGAACTCATCGCGCTCGGTACCCGCTTCGACCACACGCCCGACGGCGAACTGTCGTTGACCCGCGAGGGCGGTCACCATCGCGATCGGATCGTGCACGCCGGCGGCGATGCGACCGGCGCGGAGGTGCAGCGGGCACTGGTCGCCGCAATCCACGCCGCTCCCGACATCGAGATCATCGAGCACGCGCTCGCCGTGGATCTCCAGCTAGCCGCCGACGGCGGGGTCGCGGGACTGACCCTGCACGTCATGGGTGAGGGCCAGCGCGACGGAATCGGCGCCGTACGGGCGCGGGCGATCGTGCTCGCCTCGGGCGGGCTGGGCCAGGTCTTCGCGCAGACCACCAATCCTCCGGTGTCCACGGGCGACGGCATGGCACTGGCCGCCCGCGCCGGCGCCGTGCTCCGCGATCTGGAGTTCGTGCAGTTCCACCCGACCGTCCTCTTCCTCGGCTCCGACGCGCAGGGCCAGCAGCCGCTGATCTCCGAGGCGGTGCGCGGCGAGGGCGCCTTCCTCGTCGACGCGCTGCCGGAGGAGGGCGGCGTCCGTTTCATGCAGGGCCAGCACGAGCTCGCCGATCTCGCGCCCCGCGATGTCGTCGCCAAGGCGATCATGCGGCGGATGATCGAGCAGGGCCGCGAGCACATGTGGCTCGACGCCCGGCACCTCGGCGCCGAGTTCTGGGAGCGCCGCTTCCCGACGATCCTCGCCTCCTGTCGCGCGCACGGCATCGACCCGACGCGGGACCTGATCCCGGTCGCGCCCGCCTGCCACTACGCCTCCGGCGGCGTCGCCACCGATCTGTGGGGGCGCTCGAGCATCCCCGGCCTCTACGCGACCGGCGAGGTCGCCTGCTCCGGCGTGCACGGCGCCAACCGGCTCGCCTCCAACTCCCTCCTGGAGGGCCTGGTCTTCTCGCGCCGGATCGCCGAGGTCCTGCCCGGCGAGCTCCGTCCGTACGCCGATCCGGTGGCCGACGCGCGCCGGCCGGGTGTCGTCTCCGCCGGCGTGCGCGAGCGATTGCAGGAGACCATGTCCGGCGAGGTCGGCGTGCTCCGCTCGGCCACCGGCATCGCGGCCGCGCTCGACCGCCTCGGCGGCCTCGCACAGGAGGAGGGCGAGGCCGGCGTCTCCGCCTGGGAGGCCAGCAACCTGGTCACCATCTCCACGGCGCTCGCCCGGGCCGCGCAGCTGCGCGAGGAGACCCGCGGATCACACTGGCGCGAGGACTTCCCCGAGCGCGACGACGCCCGCTTCGCCGGCCACGTCGACGTGCGCCTGGTGGCGGGCGTACCCACCCCCGAGTTCCATGCCGCCCCGGCCACCGACGGAGGTCTCTCATGACGCCCTACGACGAGCTGCCGGAGGAACTGCTCGGTCGCATCACGGCCGCCGGCCTGGACCCGGTGGCGATCCACCGGCACATCATGATCGCGCTGGATGAAGACCTCCCCGGAGACTCCGTCGACGTGACCAGCACGGCGACGATCCCGGCCTCCTCCCGCAGCACCGGTGACTTCGCGACGCGCGAGGACGGCGTCGTCTCCGGCCTCGACATCGCCGAACTGGTCCTGCGCATCGTGTGCGGCGACGGTCTCGAGGTGATCGATCGTGTCGCCGACGGCACGCACGTGCGGGCGGGAGACGTGCTCATGAAGGTGACCGCGCCGGCTCGCGGCCTGCTCACCGGCGAACGCACCGCGCTCAACTTCGCCAGTCACCTCTCGGGCGTCGCGACCGCGACCTCGCACTGGGTCACGGCGCTGGAGGGCACCGCGGCTCGGGTGCTCGACACCCGCAAGACCCTGCCCGGCTGGCGCGCACTGGAGAAGTACGCCGTCCGCTGCGGCGGCGGCGTCAACCATCGCTTCTCCCTGTCGGACATGGCGATGGTCAAGGACAACCACGTGGTCGCTGCGGGTGGCGTCGTACCGGCGTACGAGCGGGTGCGGGCGGCCTATCCCGACATCCCGGTCGAGGTCGAGGTCACCGATCTCGAGGAGCTGCGCGCGCTGCTGGACGTGGGTTGTGATCGGATCCTGCTCGACAACATGGACGACGGCACCATGCGCTCGGCGGTCGAGCTCACCGCCGGTCGCGCGGTGCTGGAGGCATCCGGCGGCCTCACCCTGGAGCGGGCTCGCTCGGTCGCGCTGACCGGCGTCGACTTCATCTCGGTGGGCGCGCTGACCCACTCGGTCAAGGTCTTCGACATCGGCCTCGACTTCGAGGAGATGTGATGGTTCTCCTTTGCGCCGACATCGGGAATTCGCACACCACGCTGGGTCTTCTGCGCGACGGGCAGGTGCTCGACCACTGGCGGGTGGCAACGGACGAGCGTCGTACGGCGGACGAATGGGGGTTGCTGCTCCGCGGCCTGGTCTCCGGCAGTGAGTACGCCGATCCGCCGACGGGGATCGCGGTCTGCGCGACGGTCCCGTCCGTGCTGCACGAGTGGCGCGAGACCCTGGCTCGCTTCTTCGCCGAGGTCCCGGCCGTTGTCGTCGAACCCGGCGTGCGCACCGGCGTACCCGTGCTGATGGACAATCCGCGCGAGGTCGGCGCGGACCGCGTCGTCAACGCGCTGGCCGCTGCGCATCTGTACGAGGGCCCGTCGATCGTGGTCGACTTCGGCACCGCCACGACCTTCGACGTGGTGAGCGCTCGCGGCGAGTACGTCGGCGGCGCGATCGCCCCCGGCATCGACATCTCCCTGGAGGCGCTCGGTCGTCGCGGAGCCCAGCTGCGCAAGGTCGAACTGCTCCGCCCGCGGTCGGTGATCGCGAAGAACACCGTCGAGGCGCTGCAGTCCGGGATGCTCTACGGATTCGCCGGGCAGGTCGACGGCATCGTCGCCCGGATGATCGCGGAGCTGGGTGAGGAGAAGGTCAACGTCGTCGCCACCGGCGGGCTCGCGCCGGTCGTCGTCTCGGAATGCGGCACCTTCACCGACCATCAGCCCTGGCTGACGCTGCTGGGTCTCGAGCTGGTCTTCGCCCGCAATCGCTAGGCGCGCAGGGCCTGCGCCAGCTCGCGGAACTCGCCGACCAGCGTCTGCATGTCCTCGTCGGTGTGGGCGAGCGAGACCAGCCACTGCTCGTCGAGTCCGGGCGGGGTCAGGCAGCCGCGGTTGACGCCCCACAGCCAGCTGAGCTCGGCGGCGCCGAAGTCGGTGGCCTTGTAGTCGCGGTAGTTGCGGACCGGGGTGGCCGACCAGGTGACACAGCCCTTGAGGCCGAAGCCGACGGTCTGGGCGGGCAGCTCGTACTCGGCGATGATCGCGTCGAGCTGCTCCTGGGCGCGGACATTGACGCCCTCGGCGGCCTCGAGGACCTCAGGGGTGCACAGGTCGTGCACGGCGCCCGCGGCGGCCATCACGAGCGGGTTGCCGTTGTAGGTGCCGAAGTGCGCCATGCGACCGTCGACGACGACCTCCATGACCTCCTTGGTGCCACCGAAGGCGGCGACGGGCAGGCCGCCGCCGATGCTCTTGGCCAGGGTGACCAGGTCGGGCTTCACGCCGAGGCGCTGCGAGGCGCCGGCGTACCCGGCGGTGAGGCCGGTCTTGACCTCGTCGAAGATCAGCAGCGCGCCGTGCGCGTCACAGGCGGCCCGTACGCCGGCCAGGTAGCCCGCGTCGGGGAGCACGATCGACAGGTTCTCGATGACCGGCTCGATGACGACGCAGGCGATCTCCTTGCCGTGCTCTTCGAGGAGCTTGGTCAGGTAGGGCAGGTCGTTGTACGGCGTCACGTAGACGGTGCCGGCCTCGACGTCGAAGGGGACCTCGGGGATCGGGGCCTCGGCCGGGCCGATGTCCTCCAGGGCCGGCTTCACCGAGATCTGCAGCGGGTCGTAGCCGCCGTGGTAGCCGCCCTCGATCTTGATGATCGCCTTGCGGCCGGTGTAGGCGCGCGCCGAGCGGATCGCGTACATCAGCGACTCGGTGCCGGAGTTGGTGAAGCGGATCATGCCGAGGCCGAAGCGCTCCTGGAACTTCTCGGCCACGGTCGTCGCGGTCGGCGACGGGGTGACGAAGAGGGTGCCGGTGTTGTTGAGGGCGTCGGTGACCCGCTCGACGACGGTCGGGTTCAGGTGGCCGACCATCATGGCGCCGAAGCCCATGGAGAGGTCGAGCAGCTTGCGGCCGTCGACATCGGTCAGCCAGGCGCCGCGCGCCGAGGCGATCGAGATCGGGTACGGGTCCCAGTGCTGGAAGGACGAGGTCACCCCGAGGGGCAGCGAATTGCTGGCGCGCTTGTTCTCGATGCCGGAGGCCGGCGTACCGGCGGTGAACTTCTCCCACTCCGCGGCCAGCAGGCGCTGGACCTTGTCGGGGTCGATCGGCTTGTGGTTCGTCGGCAACTGGCGACGGGTGCCCTGCTCGGGCGCCGGGAATGCGGAAGTCATGGTGTACCTCTTTCGTCGCCGTGGCGACTGATTCAAAACAGCGAAGCCTCTTTCGCTGAGGATTCTGTCAGTGATTTGCGCATCTGCCAACCGATCCGATTGTCAGAGGCGCGGATCGATGAGGATCTTGGCGTGCCGGTCGGCCGATCCGAGGTCGTCGAAGGCGCCCTCGACGCCGTCGAGCCCCACGGTCCCGGTGATGAGCGGCGTCGGGTCGACCTTGCCGGACGCGATCATCTGCAGGGTGTCGTGGAATTCCGCCGGGTCGTAGGCGAAGACGAAGCGCAGGTCGATCTCCTTGTTGATCGCCATGGCCGGCTGGAAGGTGTCCGGCTCCATGCACACGCCCACCACGACGACGCGGCTGCGTAGCGGTGCGCTCTTCACGATCTGGTCGATGATCCCCGGTACGCCGACGCACTCGAAGACCACCGGGCCCTTCGGTACGGCGGCACCCACGGCATCGGCGGCGTGCATCAGCCTGTTCCAGGGGAGCAGCGGGATCTTGCGCAACTGCTCCATGGCGTCGAAGGCTGTGCCGAGCAGCTTCTTCGCATCGGTGATGTGCTTGGTCGTCTCGAAGTGCTCCCACGGCGAGGTCTCCGCCGGGTCGACGACCAGGTCGGCGCCGCACCGCACCGCGAGCTCACGGCGGCGATGACGGTCTTCACGCCGTGCGCCTTGAGCATCAGGATGACCGCGAGTCCGATCGGGCCACAGCCGATCACCACCGCGGTCTCGCCCTTGCCCACCTTGCCGCGTCGTACGGCGTGCCACGCGACGGCCAGCGGCTCGGTCATGGCGGCGGCATCCGCGCTCACCTTGTCGGGGACCGGGAAGGTGAGCGACTCCTGGACGACGACCTTCTCGGCGTACCCGCCGGGTGCGTTCGCGGCGAGGCCGGTCATGCCCGCGACGCCATCGGTCCGCACCATCGGCAGCGCGACGACCAACTGCCCCTTCTTCCAATGCTTCCGGGTCTTCGGGCCGTACTCGAGGACCCGGCCGCTGAACTCGTGACCCATCACCACGCGATCGCGCAGGCGCATGATCCCGTCGAGGCCGATCAGTTCGCTCATGTCCGCGATGACGTCGCCGTGGTTGCGCATGTGCAGGTCGGAGCCGCAGATGCCGCAGCGGGTCACCTCGATCAGGATCTGACCCGGACCGGGGACCGGGTCGGGGAGCTCCTCGACGGTCAGCGCGGACTCATGACAGACGACTGCCTTCATGGCAGGCAGTCTGCCATCGATAGCCTTGCCCCATGACTGACGAGCACACCGCCTCCGACCTGCCCGAGCAGATGCAGGTGCGCCGCGAGAAGCGGCAGCGGTTGCTCGACGAGGGCGTCCAGCCCTATCCGGTCGAGGTGCCGCGCACGCACACGATCGCCGAGATCCGCGAGAAGTACGACGACGCGGGGCTCGAGCCGGACACGCAGACCGGTCTCACCGTCTCGATCACCGGCCGGGTGATCTTCCTGCGCAACACCGGCAAGCTCTGCTTCGTCCGCCTCCGTGAGGGTGCCGGGGCCGAGATCCAGGCGATGCTCTCGCTGGCCGAGGTGGGCGAGGAATCGCTGACCGAGTTCAAGGGCCTCGTCGACATCGGCGACCTGATGTCGGTGACCGGAGAGGTGATCACCAGCCGCCGCGGCGAGCTCTCGGTGCAGGCGACGAGCTGGGCGCTCGCCGCCAAGACGCTGCGCCCGCTCCCCAACGAGCACAGCCCGCTGTCGGACGAGGCGCGGGTGCGGCTGCGGTACGTCGACATGATGATCCGGCCCGAGCCGCGGGAGATCGTGCGCACCAAGGCGACCGTTCTCCGCAGCCTGCGCAACACGCTCGACAACCGTGATTACGTCGAGGTCGAGACGCCGATTCTGCAATTGACCAATGGCGGCGCCGCCGCCCGTCCCTTCCGGACGCATCTCAATGCGCTCGATCAGCCGATGTTGCTTCGTATCGCGCTCGAACTCGACCTCAAGCGAGCGATGATCGGCGGTATCGACAAGGTCTATGAATTGGGTCGGACTTTCCGCAATGAGGGCCTTGATTCCACGCACGCCGCCGAGTTCTCGATGCTCGAGGCATATCAGGCGTACGGCGATCAGTTCACGATGATGGAACTGACCAAGTCGCTCGTTCTCGATGCCGCTCGCGCGGTCGGTCGCACCGTCGTACCGGCTCATGACGGTTCGGAGATCGACCTCGAGGGCGAATGGCGCCAGGCGGCGATCTTCGACCTCGTCTCCGAGGCGCTCGGCGAGGAGGTCGACGTCGAGACCTCGGCCGAGGTGCTGCGCGCCCATGCCGCCAAGCGCGATGTCGATCTGCAGCCCGATTGGGGTGTCGCCGAGATCATCGTCGAGCTCTACGAACAGCTCGTCGAGGACTCCCTGCTGCAGCCGACCTTCGTCATGGACTACCCGGCGGCGGTGAAGCCGCTGGCCAAGGCCCACCGGTCCAAGCCCGGCATCAACGAGGCCTGGGACCTGATCATCAACGGCGTCGAGCTGGCGCCGGCGTACACCGAGCTCAACGACCCCGTCGTGCAGCGGGAGCGTCTCACCGAGCAGTCGCTGCGGGCTGCCGCCGGCGATGCCGAGGCGATGGAGCTCGACGAGGTCTTCCTCAAGGCGATGGAATTCGGCATGCCGCCGGCGGGTGGGCTCGGCCTCGGTGTCGACCGCCTGGTGATGCTGCTCACCGGTGTCGGAATTCGGGAAACCATCCTCTTCCCCCTGCTCCGGCCCGAGTGAAATTGGAATTGAGTTGCTAAGGTCGATTTATGGCACAGAAGGTGAATATCGTCCTGATCGACGACATCGATGAGTCCCCGGCGGCCGAGACGGTTTCCTTCGCGCTCGACGGCAAGGACTATGTGATCGACCTCAACGAGAAGAATGCGAAGAAGCTTCGCGACGCTCTCGCTCCTTTCGTCGCGCACGCACGCCGTGGTGGCGGCGCTTCCGGATCACGCCGACGACGCAGCAGCGATCGCGGAAATGCGGCGGAGATCCGGGCCTGGGCCCGGGAGAACGGCTATGACGTTCCCGAGCGTGGCCGGATCCCCGCCGACATCAATTCCGCGTACGCCGCGGCGCACTGATCGTCAGTCGACGATCGGCGGGACCGGCTGGCCCGAGAAGTTCATGCCCTTCTCGCTGTTGATCCGCCCGTACGCCGGCACCTTGACCGTCCGGTTACCGGGGGTTCCGCCCAGGATCACCTTCCGGTAGGCGACATTGTTGCGCCGGGTGACCTCGTGCAGCCGGCGTCCCGGGTTCGCGGTCACCCGCAGCCAGTAGGTGCCGTTGGGCAGTCCGGTGATGTTGATCGACTGACCGGCACGCTGCTGGGTGTAGGTGTCGCCCCAACCCGAGGCCAGAACCTCGCGCACCCAGATCGAGGTGAGGTCGCCGCAGGCGGTCGAGAGATCGCCGTTGCCCGGGTCCGCGGGCGCACCGGGCACCAGCATGTCGATGCTGTCGGTCGGGGCCAGGCAGAAGGCCTCCTTGCCGCTGGTCCGCAGCCGCTTGTGCGCCTTGTTGACCAGGTCGTAGACCGCGAAGTCGCGGAAGTGCCAGTGCTGGTGTGAGGGCCGGTTGTCGTATTCCATGCTGCCGACGCGTGCGGATCCGACCTGCTGGTCCCCGCGGTAGAAGAGCTGGTAAGCGTCCATGACCTGCTTGCTGCCGCGCCGGAAGCCGTCGACCGCCATCGGGCCGCTGCCGCCGTTGTAGACCGTCGCGGCGAAGTCGAGCAGGTCGAGCTTGCGGCCGTGATGGGTCGAGATCCCCCATGCGGGGAGGGCGATCAGGTCGGGGAGAGCGCTGCGGGGCACGACCCCCATCCGTGCCGCGATGCCACTAGAGGCAGTCGGTGCGGCGGGCGCCGTCGTACGGGAGCTCGAGGAGTCGTTGTGCGGGCCCCGGGCCGGCCGGCCGACCGCACCCGTGTCCGCGTCCGGCGGGACGGTCTCGGTGACGTGCTTGACCCGGACGTTCAGGTGGATCGCGCGGGCCTTCTCCGCGATGCCGAGGGCGCGCGCGACGGCAGGCCGGACGGCCACGTCGAGCGTGACTCGCCCGTCGGGGAGCTTCGCCGGAACCGGCACGTTGTAGGCCGCGATCTGGCGCGCCCACCCGCGGTCGATGCCCCAGCGCTGTCCCTTGGTGAAGGGATTGGTACCGCAGCCGGAGGTGAAGACCGAGGTCACGGCGGCGTCCGGGCGCAGCCGGCTCTCCATGCCGTCGTTGGGGCACCAGTCCATGCGGGAGCGGCCGATCAGGGCGCCGGTGGGCGAATGCCAGGTGAACACGAAGGCGTCCTTGAGGCCCTGCCAGCCGCGCAGCAGCGAGGTCGGGATCCGCCAGCTCGAATTGCCCGAGCGCACGGTCGCGGTGAGCGGCTTCCGGGCGTCGGCACGGCGTACGTCGATCTCGAACTGGTCACGCGGCGAGCGGAGGTAGATGCCCGAGTTGAATTCGGTCCATCCCTCCTCGCCGCTGCCGTAGATCGTCAGCTTCACGTTGTGGTTCGGCGTGGTGAGCGTCAGCCCGCTGTGATGGCGAGGGGGCGCGGCCTGGGCCGCCATCGTGGTCGCCACGAGGGCTCCTGCCGCGGCGAGGAGCGGGATGGTTCGGCGAGTCATGGTCATGCCCCACTAGACGCGGGCTGCGCCGTTCTGGTTGCAGCAGTGTTTCGGCGCCACTGTTTCGCTGAGAGCGAATCCATGGATTGCCCGGAACACGTAGGGTGGGGCAATCGGTTGAGAGGGGTGGAGGCCCCTACCGGCCTGTTCAGATTTTGAGGAGCGATGCACATGTTCGAGCGGTTCACCGACCGTGCTCGTCGGGTAGTCGTGTTGGCCCAGGAAGAGGCCCGCATGCTCTCGCACAACTACATCGGGACCGAGCACATCCTGCTCGGCCT
>JASLCW010000063.1 GCA_030151765.1 Marmoricola sp. | reverse complement strand
GCCGCTTTTGGGTCGGTGGCCACGGATCAGGGTGAGCCGCCAGCCAAGCTCAGCCGAAGCAGCGCCTGTGCACCCCGAGGAGGAGGGCACCCCAACCAGCAGATTCAGAACTCGCCGGCCCTCGCCCGGAGTACGACGCCCTCGACATCCCCGTCCGCCACCCACCCGTGCGCCAGTGCGACGAGCTCGATGCGCAAGGATTGAGCCGGGTCGGCGGGGGAGACGTGCAGGGTGTCCCCAGCAACGACGGCGCCGACACCGATGCGGGAGAGCGCGTCGACGACCTCCACCGGAGCTGCCGGCGTACCGAAGGCGGAGCCGTCTCCCGCCAGCGCGGCGAGCACCGCCTCGCGCGCCCCGAGCGAGAACATGTCCGCCTCGCGCGGGCGGACCATGGCCCGGGCGCCGCGGCCGTGTTCGCCGGCCGGGAGCACCCGCTCGGCGAGACCGCGGACGACGGTCACCGGACGTCCGCCGAGCTTGCCGCTGGCGAGCTCGGCCATGCCGGCGACCTCGTCGGCGACGGCAGGTTCGGTGACGGCGAGGTCGTTGCCGTAGTCATCGACGGCGCCGGCGAAGGACTCGAGCGGCTCGATGCCGGCGACGCCGATGGCGATGTCGGTCTGGCCCAGACGCCAGGCCCGGCCGGAGGTGTCGCTGATGACGACGGCGACGTTCACGCCGGAGCGCCGGGCGATCTGATCGCGCAGCCTCCGGGCACTCTCATCGGGGTCGAGCGGCAGCAGCGCGATGGTGCCGCGGGCGAGGTTGGAGGCGTCGACGCCGGCGGCCGCCATCACCAGGCCGAGGCGGTTCTCGACGATGCGCACCGGACCGCGCCGGGCGACCGTGCGGACGGTCTCGGCGGTGATCGCGGCGTCGCGGTCGGTGCCGGGCATGATGCGCCCCTCGGCCTTGCTGATCACCTTGCTGGTGACCACGACGACATCGCCGTCGAGCAGTTGTGCGGCACTGAGGACGATGTCGGCGAGGTCGCACCCCTCCGCGATCTCGCCGATGCCGTCGGGTGCGACGGCCGACAGTGCGGTCACGGCAGTACGACCCCGCCGAGGTCGAGTGCGGCCACGGCCATGTCCGCGGTGGCGTCGTGGTCGGTCATCCAGAGCGGTACGGCGCGACAGCGGATGCCGGCCGCCTCCACGCGTGCGACCTCGGCCGCGTCGGAGTCGTCGATCAGCCAGCCGTCGAGGATGCCCTCGGCCGAGCGGGCGCCGTAGCGCTCCGCGACCGCGGCCGCCGAGACCGGAACGTCGAGTGCCTCGAGCAGTTGGCGCGCCATCCCGCGCACGTGATCGCCGCCGATGATCCCCGAGACGCCGATGACCGGGGCGGCCGTCTGCCGCAGGGCCTCGCGGATGCCGGGGACGGCGAGGATGGTGCCGATCGAGACGACCGGGTTGGAGGGCGGCAGCAGGATCACGTCCGCGTCCGCGATCGCCTCGATGACGCCGGGCCCGGGCCGCGCCTCCTCGATGCCGATCGGTACGACGGAGTGCGCGGGCACCGATGCCTGGTGCCGGATCCAGTACTCCTGGAAATGCACCGCCTTTCGCTCCCCGGTGGCGGGGTCGTCGATCACCACGTGCGTCTCGACGCGGTCGTCCGTCATCGGCAGCAGTCGCACGCCCGGCTGCCAGCGGACGCTGAGGGCCTCGGTGACCCGGGAGAGGGGATAGCCGGCGGCCATCATCTCGGTCCGGACCAGGTGTGTCGCGATGTCGCGGTCGCCGAGACCGAACCAGGTCGGCTCGACGCCGTACGCCTTGAGTTCCTCGAGTGCGCGCCAGCTCTCGTCGGTGCGGCCCCAGCCGCGCTCGGTGTCGATGCCCTCGCCGAGCGTGTACATCACCGTGTCGAGGTCAGGGCAGACCTTGAGGCCGTGCACCCAGATGTCGTCGCCGGTGTTGGCGATCACCGTGATCTCGGCACGGTCGCCGGTACCGGTGCGTTCCAGGAGGCGCTGGACGCCTTGCAGGAAGCGGGCACCGCCGACGCCTCCGGAGAGGACGGTCACGCGGAACGGGGAGGGTACGACGGGGGCATCGGAGGCCGCGCTCCGTTCAGCCACCTCGTCCCTCGGTGTTCGAACGGAGCGGACATCGTTGGCTCGCTGGCGCTCGTTCATGGGGTCAGTGTGTCGGGTGTCGATTTCCATAGCAGATCCGGGCTTGACTTTGTGGGACGACAGGCATGTAATCACACCAATGTGGTTCGCAGCACTTGCGCTCCGGTCTTTCCCCGCCGGGCACCGGTAGCGGACCTTCGCCACACAAGTACGAGACATCATGAGCGCGGCCCGTCGGGGTCGCAGGGTCGAAGGGACATCGCGATGCGGGAGTTGTACCTGCTCGAGGGTGAGGGCGAGGAGTTCGGTTGGCAGGAGCGCGCACTGTGCGCCCAGACCGACCCGGAGGCATTCTTTCCGGAGAAGGGCGGCTCGACGCGTGAGGCCAAGCGCGTCTGCCTGACCTGCGACGTACGCGGGGAGTGCCTGGAGTACGCCCTCCACAACGACGAGCGCTTCGGCATCTGGGGCGGTCTGTCCGAGCGGGAACGCCGCAAGCTCAAGAAGCGCGCCGTCTGAGGCCTTCCGCGTCCCGCCTGGCTGCGTTGTCGTCGGTCGACGGCCGCTCCGCTCAAAGGCCGCCTTCCCTCCTCCGCCTTGCCAACCGGGCCCGGAAGATCTCAGATGCTGTGACCCAACCCGCTCTCGCGGGATTCGGCCCCTTTCTGTCGGCCTACTAGGCTGATCCCTCGTGACTGCGAGCCGCCCGAGGATCAGTGCCCTGCTGGTCTGCCACAACGGCGCCCGGTGGCTTCCGACAGCCCTCGGCGCCCAGCAGGCGGCCACCCAACGACCCGATCGCTGGGTCGTGGTGGACACCGGCTCGACCGACGACTCGCTCGATCTGGTCCGGAACGCCCTCGAGGGCGAGGACCTCACGGTCGTCCAGCTACCGGCGGAGACGGCGTACGGGCAGGCGGTCCGGGCCGGGCTCCAGGCGCTGCCGGAGCCCGATGCCGACGAGTGGATGTGGCTGCTGCACGACGACTGCGCGCCGTCCACGGACTGTCTCGAGCGGCTCTCCGAGATCATCACCGAGGGTGAGGACGGACTGGCCGCGGTCGGCCCGAAGCTTCGCGAATGGCCTTCCCTGCAAAGGCTTCTCGAGGTCGGGGTGACGATCACCGGCACCGGCCGGCGACTCACCGGGCTCGAATCGGGGGAGTACGACCAGGGCCAGCACGACGAGTACACCGCGGTCCTGGCGATCAACACCGCTGGCATGCTGGTACGCCGCGATCTGCTGACCAGCTTCGGCTTCGCGGACGAACTGCCCCTCTACGGCAATGACATCGACTTCGGCTGGCGACTGGCCAGCGCCGGACACCTGATCCGGATCGTCCCGACCGCCGTCGTCTTCCACGCGGAGGCCGCGCACCGCGGCCAGCGCGACGCCGCCCTGGCCACCGATCCGCACCGCGACGAACGCATCGCGGCGATGTTCACCGTGCTCACCAACGGATCCTCGCGCTGGCACCCGCTGCGCCTGGTCCGGCTCTTCGTCGGCGGCCTGCTCCGGGCGATCGGCTTCCTGCTGGTCCGGGCGCCCGCCGAGGCACGCGCCGAACTGAGTGCGCTCGCGCACGTCTACGGACGGGTGCCGAGCATGCGGGGTGCCCGCAAGGCACGTCGGCAGGCGGCGACCGTTCCCGACTCGGCGGTCGCGCCGCTGCTGGCGCCCTTCTGGATGCCCTGGCGGCAGGGGCTGGACTTCGTCATCGACGTGGGCCGGGCGATCTACGACATGACCCGCGAGTCGGCGGCCCGACACCGCATCGAGGACGGCACCGACGATCCCTGGCTCAAGCGCGCACTGCTGCGACCCGCGACCTGGGCCGTTCTCGTCGCCCTCGTCGTCGCCCTCGTCGCCGGGCGGGATCTGCTCTCCGGCGAGCCCCTGCACGGAGGCGGCCTGCTCCCGGCGCCCGACGGCGTCGCGCACTGGTGGCAGTTGTGGGCCTCGTCCTGGCACTGGATCGGCGAGGGCTCGGCCTCCCCGGCGGCGCCGTACTCGCTGCCCCTGGCGCTGGGCGGCAGCATCACGCTGGCGAATCCGGGACTGCTGATCTGGCTGCTCTTCCTGATGACCGTCCCGCTGACCGTGGTCGGCGCGCTCCGTCTCGGCCGCCACGTCGGCCTGCGCCGGACGGTGCGTGTCTGGGCCGCGGTCACCTACGCGCTGCTGCCGGTGCTCACCGGTGCCGTCAGCGGTGGCCGGCTGGGTGCCGTCGCGGTCGCGGTCCTGCTGCCCTGGGTGCTGGCCTCGGCCTGGCGTCTGGACGCTCGCGCCGACGAGCGCCGCAGCCGGGCGCTGTGGCGCACCGCGCTCGGCATCGGCCTGCTCGGCTGCTTCATGCCGCTCTTCTTCCTCGCCGGGATCGCCCTGGCCGTCGCCTCCCGCTGGTTGCCGACCCGGCTCACCGGCCGGGAACGGGTCTGGCTGGCGATCGGCCCCCTGGTCTTCGTGATCCCGTGGCTTCCCGCGCTGGTGCGCCATCCGCAACTGATCCTCTTCGAGGCCGGGGTCGCCCGGCCGGGTGATCCGCGGCCCGACGTACTGCACCTGCTGGCGCTCGGCGACGGCGGTGTCGGCGCGGCGCCCTGGTGGCTCACGATCGTGATCCCCGTGCTCGCCCTGACGGCCCTGCTGCGCGCCCAGACGCGCCCGAGGGTAGCCGCACTGTGGGTCGCCGTGGCGCTGCTCGCCGTGGTGGCAGCGGTGCTGCGCCGGCTGGATGTGATCGTCCCCGGCGGTGGCATGCAGGTGCGACCGCCGCTCGACGCCCTGCTGATCACCATCGGTGGCATCCTCGTGCTGGCCGTCGCCTTCGCGGCGGACGGCGCGACGCAGCGGGTGCGCGAGACCGGTGCGGCCTGGTGGCGGCCCGTCGCCGCCGTCGGCTGCCTGATCGCCCTCGTCGCCCCCATCGGTGGCGCCGTGTGGTGGCTCTCCAACGGCACCCAAGGCCCATTGCACCGTTCCGCGGAGCACCGGCTCCCCGCCTACCTCGCCGACCTCGCGGCCGCCTCGCCCACGGGGGCGACGCTGGTGCTGTCGAGCCCTGCGCGAGGACTCGACCCGACGATCCGCTACTCGGTCTATCGCCACGACGAACTGCGTACCGGTGACAACTCTGTCCTCGCTGCCACCCCTCCCGACCCGGTCCTGCGTGCCGCGGTCGGCCGCCTCGTCGGTCCGAACGCCGCCGGCGTCGCCGATCAGCTGGCGCAGCGCGGCATCGCGTACGTCTACATGGAGCCGCCCGTCGCATCGGCGATCGCCGGTGCCATCGACGCGGCACCGGGAATGGCCTCCGCCTCCGCCCCCGATCCGCGGTCGCGAGCCTGGGCGGTGCAGACACCGGCCTCGCTCTCGGCCCTCCCGGTCGGCGGCCACCGATGGCAGCGGCTCCTCGTCGCCGCGGAGATCCTCGGGCTCATCGCGATGATCGTGATGGTCGTTCCCGGACGGAGGCGCTGATGACTCCCGCAATCCGCAGTTGGGTCGTCGGTGGTGTCGCTGTGGTCGTCGCCGTCGGCGCCCTGGTGGTCGCCGCCACCGCACCGGCGCCCTCTCATCGCTCTGCGCAGCCCACCAGTCGTACGACGGCGGTCTCCCGCACCCTGGTCTGCTCGGGCGGGCTCGCGCACTCCGCCGCCCGGATCGGGGTCTCCGACGCGGGTCCGTCCGGTGCGCTGGTCACCAAGGGCCCCTCGGTACGCAAGGGCAGCGCCACCCTCGGCAAGAAGCCGCTGACCGTCACCGGTTCCGCGCAGGTCGCCGCTCGCACGTACGCCGTACGCACGGCCCGTGCGAAGGGCTGGCTCGCCGCCGGATCCTGCCCGGGCCCGCGCTCGGACTGGTGGTTCGTCGGGGTCGGCGCCAGCCAGGCACACCACACGACTCTCTCGGTGACCAACCCGCTCGACGGCAGCGCGCTGATCGACGTACGGGTCTTCGGCCCTAAGGGCCAGGTCACCGCGCCCGGCCTGCGCGGGATCAATGTCGCCAGCGGCGCGACCGTCGACTTCGACCTGAGTCAGGTCGCTCCTTCGGTCGGCGACCTGGCCGCCCAGGTGCGCACCACGCGGGGCCTGGTGACCGCCTCCGCGGCCGACTCGTGGTCCCCGGACTTCGTCGCCAAGCCGATCGGCGACTGGGTCGCCGACCAGCCGGCCGCGGCCCGGAGGATCACTCTCGCCGGACTGCCCTCCGGCGGCGGGGCGACCGCCCTGATCGCCAATCCCGGCTCGACCGAGGCCGTCGTCGCGTTGACCCTCGCCGGCGCCGAGGGCACCTATGCGCCGACGAAGGGCGGCACCGTCCGGGTGCCCCCCGGATCCGTCGTCCCCGTCGGTCTCGCCGCGATGCTGAAGACCAAGCCGACCGCGATCAGCCTGCGCAGCAACATCCCGATCGCGGCGACGATCCGCGGCACCTCCGGCACCGACAGCGCCTACGCCTCCACGGTCGCGCCGCTGGGTTCGTCGTCGGTGGTCGGCATCCCCGCGCACGCGGGTCCGGCGCGCCTGGTGCTCGTCGCCGGTGCGACGGCGGAGCATGTCACCGTCACCGGCTATGCGGCCTCCGGCAAGCAGGTCGGGGTCCAGGCGCTGACCGTTCCGGCGCGGGCCTCGCTGAGCTCGACCCTGTGGTCGAAGGCGGCCGCGCTGCAGATCACCGGCGCCGATGCCGCCGGGGGTGTCGTCGTCCTGGACGGCCAGGGCAAGGTCGGGCTCGCCGTACTCGGCCTGGTGCCCTCCGCGAGTCAGGCGCAGGTGCCGCCGGTGGCCCCCGCCTGGATCGCTCCCTGATCCGTCAGTCGCCCTCGTAGTCGGGGTGCACCGACTCCGGCGACATCCCGAGGATGTCGGCGACCTGCTCGACGAGCACGGTCAGGATGGTCGCCTCGAGCTCGGTGCGGGTCGGCGCCCGGCGCTCGATGGGCCGGCGCAGCAGGACGATCCGGGCCGGCTGGCCGCGCCGCGCCTCGACGTACGTCGACAGTGGGATGGTGTCGTCGCTCCAGCTGCCCGGCAGGAAGGGCACCTCCTCGACGCCCAGCTGGACGGCGCCGAGTTGCTCGGGGAAGCGCTCCCAGAGCTCGTCCATCATGTCGAGGGCGATCTGGTCGAAGAGCTCGGAAGGGCTCCGGTTGGCGGGCACTCCCGGCAGCGCCGGTCCGCGCATGCCCCGACCGTGGCGATCCCGGATCCGTCTAGTCACGTCAGCGAGCCTAATCGGCCGAGCGGGCTCCCGGCGGTACCTTCTGCCTGTGGCAGGAATGATGGCGGGACCCATGTCCGGGTCCGTGAACTCGATGCGTCGCTGCTCGCGCACCGCCTGCGGTCGTGCCGCAGTCACCACGCTGACTTATGTGTACGCCGATCAGACCGCCGTTCTCGGCCCCCTGGCGACGTATGCGGAGCCCCATGCCTACGACCTGTGCGATGTGCACAGCGAGCGCCTGAGCGCGCCCCGCGGTTGGGAGGTCGTCCGGCTCGCCCATGACATCGACCCGGGCCCGTCCAACGACGACCTGCTCGCGCTGGCGGACGCCGTACGGGAGGCGGCGCAGCCGCGTGTCGTCGAGACTCCCGAGGACGCGATCGACACATGGGGTCGCGAGACCGGACGCGAGGTTCGCCGTCGCGGCCACCTCCGGGTGCTGACCGACAGCGAGTAGTTCGGCCGGGCCTACTAGGGTCTGCGCATGCCCACGACCGCTCCTGAGAATCTCGCCGCCGTCTTCAAGGCCTACGACGTCCGGGGAACCGTCCCCGACCAGCTCGATCCGGAGCTGACCCGTGCGGTCGGCAATGCCTTCGTGGCCGTGACCGGCGCCGGCACGGTCGTGGTCGGTCAGGACATGCGGCCGTCCTCCCCGGAGCTCGCGGCCGCCTTCGCGGAGGGCGCCACCGCCGCGGGAGCAGATGTCGTGATGATCGGTCTCTGCTCGACGGACGGGCTCTACTTCGCCTCGGGTCACCTCGCGCAAGCCGGCGTGATGTTCACCGCCAGCCACAACCCGGCGCAGTACAACGGCATGAAGATGTGCCGCGAGTACGCCCAGCCGATCGGCATGGAGACCGGCCTCGCCGAGATCCGCGATCGCGTCGCGTCGGGGGAGTGGCTCGAGGGCGAACGCCCGGGCAGCGTCAGCGAACGCGACCTCCTCGAGGAGTACGCCGTCTTCCTGCTCGGCCTCGCCCCGGTCAGCGGTCGTCGTCTCAAGGTGGCCGTCGACGCCGGCAACGGCATGGCGGGCCTGACCGCTCCCGCGGTGCTCGGGCGTCTCGACCTGGACGTCACCCCGATGTACTACGAGCTCGACGGCTCCTTCCCCAACCACGAGGCCAACCCGATCGAGCCGGCCAACCTGGTCGACCTGCAACAGAAGGTCGGCGCCGTCGGTGCCGACATCGGCCTTGCCTTCGACGGCGACGCCGACCGCTGCTTCCTGGTCGACGAGCGCGGTGAGCTGGTCAGCCCCAGCGTCCTCACCGCCCTGATCGCGGCCCGGGAGCTGGCCAAGGAGCCGGGCGCCACCGTCATCCACAACCTGATCACCTCGCGAGGCGTGCCGGAGATCGTCCGCGAACGCGGCGGCGAGCCGGTGCGCACCCGCGTCGGGCACTCCTTCATCAAGGCCCGGATGGCCGAGACCGGCGCCATCTTCGGCGGCGAACACTCGGGGCACTTCTACTTCCGCGACTTCTGGCGTGCCGACTCCGGCATGCTGGCCGCGCTGCACGCACTCGCCGCTCTCGCCGAGCAGGACGCGCCGCTTTCCGAGCTGCTGGCGCCGTACACCCGCAATGTCAGCAGCGGGGAGATCAACTCGACCGTCGCCGACCAGGCGGCCGTCGTACGGGGCATCGAAGAGCGGTGGGGCGGTCGTGCGGGCGTCACCGTCGATCACCTCGACGGCCTCACGGTCGAGCACGCCGACTGGTGGTTCAATGTCCGTGCGTCCAACACCGAACCGCTGCTGCGGCTCAATGTCGAGGGCGCCGACGAGCCGACGATGGCGGAGATCCGGGACACGGTTCTCGCCGAGATCAGGAGCAACTGAAGTGGACCTCGACCCGCAGCTCTTGGAACTGATCGCCTGCCCGGCGTGCCACGCGACGCTGGCGGTCGACGAGGAGCGCAACGAGCTGCTCTGCAGCGGCTGCGGCCTCGCCTACCCTGTGCGTGACGGCATCCCGGTGCTGCTCGTCGACGAGGCCCGCAAGCCCGAGTAGGAGGGTGGCCAGCCGTGCCCTTTGAGGACGGTCGTCTCGACGACGAGGTGATCCTGGCCCGTCACGACGCGCCGCTGCGGCATCAGGCCGAGGCCGGCGCGCGGGTACGACGCGAGGCCGTGGCCGCCTCGGGTGGGATGGCACACGCGCTCGAGGTGCTCGGCGACAACCGGCCGCGCGCCGTGATCGCCGCGGGGCCTGACTCTCGGCTGCTGCGGGCCGTGCTGGAGCCGGTCTGCCCGGTGCCCTTCCTGGCCTGGCCCGGCCCCGGACTGCCCGGTTGGGCGGGGCCACTCGACCTGGTCGTCGTGCTGGCTCCCGACGGGGGTGATCCCGGCACGGCGCGCGGTGTCGCGGAGGCGAGCCGGCGCGGTTGCGCCCAGCTGGTGGCCTGTCCGGAGCGCTCGCTCGTCGCCGAGCACGCCACCGGCCGCTCGACGATCGTGCTGCCCACGACGACCGGTGACCAGCTGGCCACCGCGGTCGTCGTACTGGAACTGCTGGATCGGCTCGGCCTGGCCCCGCAGACGGACGCGGAACGGGTGGCGACCGCGCTCGACGAGGTGGCCCTCGCCTGCGGGCCGCACCAGGACCTCGCGGTCAACCCGGCCAAGATCGCGGCCATCGGCATCGCCGACACGAGCCCGCTGATCTGGGGCGGGACCGTGCTCGCCGCCCGTGCCGGCCGCCGTATCGCGGAGGCGATCCGGCGCGCCACCGGCCGTGCCGCCCTCGCCGCCGACGCCGAACACCTGCTGCCGGTGCTCGAGGCGACCACTCCGGCGGACATCTTCGCGGACCCCTTCACCGACAGTCCCGCGGTGCGGCCCGCCCTCGTCGTCCTCGACGACCGGCTCGACGACCCGATCGTCGCGGACACGCACAGCCGCCTGGTGGACACCGCGCGCTCGCGCGGCGTGCGGGTCGAGCGGATCAGCGTCCCGGTCGAGGAGGAGCTCGCCCGGTACGCCGCGCTGCTGGCCACCGGGACCTACACCTCGGCCTATCTGCAGATCGGCACGGTCGACCCGGAGCAATGACATAGACTCGGCTGGCGCCTGGCACACGGGATCGTGGTCAGACGCCGTAGACCCGGAGCCCTGCGGACCCAGATGGCGCAGGCAGGGCCCTGACTACCTCAGATTGCGGAAGGTTCCTCATGGACTTCAAGGTCGC
>JASLCW010000050.1 GCA_030151765.1 Marmoricola sp. | reverse complement strand
GGTTGAGCTTGGTGTAGGCGTCGTACACGCCCTTGCTGATCGCCTCGCCGTCGTCGGCGCCGGTGAGAACGCCCTCGGACTTCTTGCCCATGACGATCGCGGTGCCGGTGTCCTGGCACATCGGCAGTACGCCGCCCGCCGAGATGTTGACGTTCTTGAGCAGGTCGAGAGCGACGAAGCGGTCATTGCCGCTCGCCTCCGGGTCGTCGATGATCTTGCGCAGTTGCCTGAGGTGGGCGGGACGCAGATAGTGACTGATGTCGTGCATCGCCTCGGCGGTGAGCCGCTGCAGCGCCTCCGGCTCGACCTGCAGGAAGGTACGGCCGTTCGCCTCGAAGGTGCTCACGCCCTCGCTGGTGATCAGCCGGTAGGGGGTGTCGTCCTTGCCGGTGGGCAGCAGGTCGGAATAGCGGAATTCTGCTTCATTGCTCACGTTCGAAGATTAGTCCGCCGCCCCGGGTCCGTGACGGGGGGCCGACTCGTGAGTAGCCTGTCGATGAATTCTTGCGGAGAAGCGTCGCGGAAGCCGTGAATTGTGACGGCATCGATATTCGAGGCGGACGGATTCGCGCGATTTCAACGGTACGGTCAGCGCGAATCCCGACACCAGGAGGTCTCGTGAACGTTCGTCGACTCATTGGCATCGCCGCAGCCGCGGTGACCATGACCGCGGTGGGAGCATGTGGAACTGCTCCGCCTTCGTCGAATTCCGGCTCGAAGTCCGACGCTGCCACGGCAGCGTCCGCCGCCGATCTCGGCGGCATGGATGCGCTCGTCAAGGCGGCGAAGAAGGAGGGCGAGCTCAACGTGATCGCGCTCCCGCCGGACTGGGCGAACTACGGCGCCATCATCAAGGCCTTCTCGGACAAGTACGGCATCAAGGTCAACTCGGCCCAGCCCGACGCCGCCAGCCAGGACGAGATCAACGCGGCCAAGCAGCAGGACGGTCGCCCGACCGCTCCGGACGTCTTCGACCTCGGTCAGGCCGTCGCGCTGGCGAACACCAGCATGTACGCGCCGTACAAGGTCGCCGACTTCGACAAGATCCCGAGCCAGTTCAAGGACGCGAACGGCACCTGGGTCAACGACTACGGCGGCTACATGTCGATCGGCTACGACTCCAAGAAGGTCCCGGCCATCACGAGTGTGGCCGACCTGCTGAAGCCGGCGTACAAGGGCAAGGTCGCGCTGAACGGTGACCCGACCCAGGCCGGTGCGGCCTTCGCGGGCGTCGTGATGGCCTCGGTGGCGAACGGCGGCTCCGCCGACGACATCGCTCCCGGCGTGAAGTTCTTCGGGCAGCTCAAGAAGGCCGGCAACTTCCTGCCGGTCGACCCGACGCCGGCCACGATCGAGGCCGGTCAGACCCCGGTCGTCATCGACTGGGACTACACCAACGCGGCCGAGACGGCCAAGCTGCCGAGCTGGAAGGTCGTCGTACCGGGTAACCAGCCGGTCGGTGGCTACTACTACCAGGCGATCAACAAGAACGCCCCCCACCCGGCAGCCGCCCGGCTCTGGGAGGAGTTCCTCTACTCCGCCGACGGTCAGAACCTCTACCTGCAGGGTGGGGCGCGGCCGGTGCTCGCCGACGAGATGAAGACGGCCGGCACGCTCGACACGGCGTCGTTCGCGAAGCTGCCTGCGGTGTCCGGTACGCCGGTCCTGCTCACGCCGGACCAGAACACCAAGGCCGCCGACTACCTCGCCAAGAACTGGGCGAGCGCGATCAAGTAGTTCACGACTGACGAAGGGGAGGATGCCGATGCGACGAGTACGTTCACTAACGTCGTACCTCGGCGTCCTCCCCTTCTTCGGCTATCTGCTGATCTTCCTGCTGATCCCGACGGTCGTGGTGGCCGTCGGTGCCTTCCGCAACAACACCGGCTTCGACCTGTCGAGCATCCGCGCGCTCGGTAATGCAGCGGTGATGGACGCGCTGTGGAAGAGCGTGAAGCTCTCGGCGGGCTCGGCCATCATCGGCGCCTTGCTAGGCGCGCTTCTCGCCGCCGTGATCGTCACCGGGCCGCCGACGAGCCTGCTGCGGCGGTTCGTCACCGCATTGGCCGGCGCGCTGGCCCAGACCGGCGGTGTCGCCCTGGCCTTCGCCTGGATGGCGACCGTCTGGCTCGGCGGCACGGTCACGGTGATGATGCAGAATCTCTTCCACGTGGACATCACCAGTGGCGCCTGGCTCTTCGACCTGCCCGGCCTGATCCTCGTCTACTGCTACTTCCAGATTCCGCTGATGGTGATCGTCTTCCTGCCGGCGCTGGACGGCCTGCGGCCGCAATGGCGCGAGGCCGCCGAGACCCTCGGCGCGACGCGCTGGCAGTACCTGACGCAGGTGGCGGTCCCGCTGCTGAGGCCGGCCTTCCTGGGCTCGCTGTTGCTGCTCTTCGCCAATGCCTTCGCCGCCTACGCCACCGCAGCTGCCCTGATCAGTCAGGGGCAGTCGATCCTGCCGCTGATGATCCGGGCGGCCCTCACCAGTGAGACGGTCCTCGGGCAGGCCCACCTGGCCTACGCCATCGCCCTTGAGATGATCGTCGTCGTCGCGATCGTCATGGTGGCCTATGCCGTGGTCGTACGCCGCTCGGCGAGGTGGATGCGATGAAACGCTGGGTGCGTTGGCTGATCCTCTTCCTCTTCGCCGTCTACTTCTTCGGTCCGCTGATCTCGACCTTCGACTACAGCACCCGATTCCCGGGGCACCCGCGGTCCCTCAGCGCATGGAAGGCGCTGGTCACCAATCACGAGGTCATCGCCGCGATCGGCCAGTCCCTGCTGCTGTGTCTGACCACCGTCGTCGTCATGCTCGTGCTACTGGTTCCGACGATGATCTGGGTACGGCTGCGGCTGCCGAAGCTCAACCGGGTGATCGAGTTCTTCTGCCTGCTGCCGCTGACGATCCCGGCGCTGGTGATCGTGGTCGGCATCAACGGCGTATACTCGTGGGTCACCTACTTCGCGGGATTGATCTCGCCCTCCCTGGAATTCTCACCTGTGGTGTTGACCTTCGCGTACGTCGTACTGGTGCTGCCGTACTCGTACCGGTCGCTCGATTCCGCCCTCTCCGCCCTCGACATCACGACGCTGGCCGAGGCGGCGCGCTCGCTGGGAGCCAACTGGTTCACCGTGATCGTGCGGGTGATCGTGCCCAATCTCGGTGCCGGCATCCTGTCGGCTGCCTTCATCTCGGTGGCGCTGGTGCTGGGTGAGTACACCTTCGCGTCGCTGCTGAACAACTACCAGACGCTGCCGGTGGTGATCGCGCTCTTCGGGAAGAGCAATGCGCAGGTGTCGGATGCCGCCTCGCTGGCAACGATCATCTTCGCGGCGCTACTGCTGTTGTTGCTCTCCTTCGTGGGCCAGCGCTCGCGGGGACGGAAAGGAGCCTGAGTGAACTCGCCTGCAAGCCAAGGGTCGCCCGTCGGCGTCGACTTCGTCGACCTGCACCGCCACTTCGGTGAGGTCCGCGGACTCGACGGCCTGACGCTCTCGATCCAGCCGGGCGAGCTGGTCTGCCTGCTCGGCCCCTCCGGCTGTGGCAAGACGACCGCGCTGCGCATCCTCGCCGGACTGGACCACCCGACCTCGGGCGAAGTGAAGGTGGGCGGCCAGGACGTGACCGGCGTACCGGCGAACAAGCGCGACATGGGCATGGTCTTCCAGGCCTATTCGCTCTTCCCGCACCTCACGACCGCGGCCAATGTCGCCTTCGGCCTCAAGCTGCGCGGCGTCGGTCCGGGGGAGCGGCGCAAGCGCGCGGGTGAGATGCTCGAGCTCGTCGGCCTCGGCGACAAGGGCGGGCGGTACGCCCATGAGCTGTCGGGCGGGCAGCAGCAGCGCGTCGCGCTGGCCCGCGCGCTCGTGACCCGGCCCCGGGTGCTGCTGCTCGACGAGCCGCTCTCGGCCCTCGACGCCAAGGTGCGCGTGCAGCTTCGCGACGAGATCCGCCGGGTCCAACTCGAGGTCGGTACGACGACCCTCTTCGTCACCCACGACCAGGAGGAGGCGCTGGCCGTCTCCGACCGGGTCGCGGTGATGAATGCCGGTCACCTCGAGCAGCTGGCCACGCCCGCCGAGCTCTACTCGTCGCCGGCCACGCCCTTCGTGGGCGAGTTCGTGGGCCTGAGCAACCGGATCCCGGCCGTCGTCGACGGTGGCCGCGTCAATCTGCTCGGCCAGTCCTTCGACGCCCTGCCCGGCTCGGTCTCGGGCTCAGGTGTGGCCTTGGTTCGCCCCGAAGTCGTCGGCGTGGAGGCCGATGAGTCCGGGGACGCCACCGTCGCGACCCTGTCCTTCCGCGGTCCGGTCACCCACGTTGTCTGCACCCTCCCCGGCGAGGTCGAGATCACCGCCCAGATCCCCAGCGGCCATGCTCAGCGCCTGAGCATCGGTCAGCGGGCCAGGGTCACTGTCGAGCCGGTCCCGGTCCTCGTCATCGCCGGGTGAGCGCCATGGCTGTCGGGCAGAAGCGGATCGCCGTACTGATCGATGCGGACAACTCACCTGCGGCGAAGTTCGATGCCGTCCTGTCGCGCGTCGCCGGATTCGGTTCGGTCAACGTACGACGCGCCTACGGCAATTGGACCAAGGACGAGCTGAAGGGCTGGACGAGGATCCAGCACGAGTTCGCCATCACTCCGATCCAACAGTTCGACCTGACACAGGGGAAGAACGCCTCCGACATCGCCATGGTGATCGACGCGATGGATCTCTTGCATGGCGGGGATGTCGACGACTTCGTCATCGTCACCAGTGACTCGGACTTCACTCCGCTGGTCACCCGGCTGCGGCAGTCGGGCGCGACGGTGACGGCCTTCGGCACGTCGCAGGCGCCGACTGCCTTCCAAAGTGCGTGCACACGGTTCTATGACCTCGCCTCCGTTGCTGCCGATGACGAAGAGGCAGACGATCGTGAAGATTCGGCGACATCGGTGAGACGCTGGGACGGGGCGAGGCTGAAAACCGACGGTCGGCTCGTCACGATGCTGCGCTCTGCGATTGACGAGGCCGCGGACGACGACGGCTGGGCCAAATTGGCGACGGTCGGCCAGTTCGTACGCAACAGATCGTCGATCGAACCACGCAACTACGGGTACGCGAAGTTCAGTGGCTTGGTCGAGGCCATCGATCTCTTCGAGACCAAGTCCGTGAACAAGGTCGTGTCGGTGAGGCGTCGTACCACTGCGAAGAAGACCGCGGAGAAGAAGTCGCCGGCGAAGAAGGCTGCCGCCACGAAGGCTGTCACCAAGAGATAGCCCGGGCATAAGCCGGCGCCGTACGCCGTTGACCCGTCGTGACCGATGCCGAGCCCCATGTGTACGACGCCGTCGTCATCGGCGCCGGACAAGCCGGGCTGTCGGCGTCGTACCACCTGAAGAGACTCGGCATCGATCATCTGGTTCTGGACGCCGACGACCGGGCCGGTGGGGCTTGGCAGCACCGGTGGGACTCGCTGACGATGGACGACGTCCACGGGGTTGCGGACCTGCCCGACGCACCGGCGCCGGGGCGGGGGCGGGACCGCGCGAATGCGGTGATCCCGGCGTGGTTCGGAGGCTACGAGAAAGCCAATGCATTGCCCGTCGAGCGTCCCGTGCGGGTCGACGAGGTCGTCAGCGTGGGCGATGTACTCGAGGTGCGAGCCGGTGACCGACGCTGGCTGAGCCGCACGCTGATCAACGCCACCGGCACCTGGCGCCGTCCCTTCATCCCGTACTACCCAGGTCAGAGCGGCTTCCGCGGCGAGCAGTTCCACACCTCCGACTACCCGGGCGCGGAGCACTTCCGCGGCAAGCGGGTGCTGGTCGTCGGTGGCGGCGCGAGTGCAGTGCAGTTCCTCGGGGAGATTCGCCCGCTGGCGGACACGATCTGGGTGACGCGGCGCGAGCCGGTGTGGCGCAAGGGCGGCGAGATCGACGGGCGCGGGGCCATTCGCATGGTGCAGGACCGGGTGCGTCGTGGGCTGCCGCCCGCGTCCGTCGTATCGGTGACGGGGCTGGCGTTGCGCCCGCAGGAGGCGCTCGCAGAGTCGCTGGGAGCCTACGAGCGCAGGCCGATGTTCGACCGGATCGAGGCCGGCGGCGTCCGCTGGGCCGACGGCAGCTTCGAGGCTGTCGACGCGATCCTCTGGGCGACCGGTTTCCGCCCGGACGTGAAGCATCTGGGCCCGCTCCACCTGACCTCGCCGTACGGCGGCATCGAGCTGCTCATGTCCGGTCAGGATGTGCAGACCGCGACGACCTCCGCGGTCGATCCACGGGTGCAGCTCGTGGGCTACGGCCCGTCCGCGAGCACGATCGGCGGGAATCGCGCGGGGCGCGCGGCGGCCACCGCCGTACGGCGCTACCTGGCCTCAGCCGTGGTCCCCGTCGCCTAGCCGCCCCAGCATCCGGTTGTACGCCGCCAGCGCCTCGTCACCGTCCGGGTCGAAGTCGGACTCGGGGGAGGTGCCGTCGCCGGTGGCGAGGTTGACGTGCTGCACCATCGTGCGGCGACGAGCGCCCTCGAGCCAGCTGCCGAAGCCCTGACGGCTCTGGTCGGGATCGCTGATCATCGCGATCACCACGCCGACGGCGATGAACATCATCAGGCCGTCGCCGGCGGCCCACATGAGCGCACCGGCGGTGTTGATGTCGCGCACCGGATCGGGCGCCCAGGCGGGGCGCATCGCGGTCATCATCGGGAAGAGGTTGTCGTTGGTCTGCAGCAGTACGACGCCGACGACGGCGTCGGGCACCATCGCCAGGAAGAGGACCGCGATGCGCAACAGGTAAGGCGAATTGCTCCGCAACGGCTCCTGCGCCAGCAGCGGCATGAAGAGCCAGCATCCGGCGATCACATAGAGGATCTGCTCGAGGGTCATCACCGACGAGTGCATCGCCATCTGGTCCATGAAATCGGTGAGGTGCGTCCCGATGATCACGACGGTGTAGACGAGCAGACCGATGAGGGGCGCGGTCACGATGCCGACGGCCCGCGACTGGAGGATCGCGTCGAAGCGGGCGGAGCGGAGTGCATTGCTGAAGGCGGTCAGGGGATGGCCCAGCACCAGGAAGACCGGGACCACCATGATCAGCACCAGGTGCTCCACCATGTGCATCCAGAAGAGGTCCATCGCGTAGGCGTCGATCGCCGAGGCCAGGGTGAGCTCGGTGATCACGACGCCGAGCACGAAGCTGACCACGCGCCATGTGGGGAGGGGCAGGCCGTTGTGCGCGGCCCGGCGTACCGCCCAGCCGTAGGCGGCCAGGATCAGCACGCCCGCGATCAGCCAGCCGGGCTGCAGCGACCAGGTGCCGACCAGCGCGTGGCCGTCCAACTCCGGGAGCGCGCTCGCCGCGAGGTGCTCAGCATGCAGGGGGGGCATGCCCACACCGTACGGCGCTGCTCCGGGAGGCTCAGTCCCGGGCGCGGTCGGCTGTGCGGCGGATCACGTCGACGAAGGTGTCGTAGAGGGCCGAGGGCAGGTCATGGCCCATCCCGTCGATGACCACGAGCTCCGCGTCGGGGATGGCCGCGGCGGTCGCACGCCCGCCGGAGACGTGCACCATCTTGTCGGCATTGCCGTGGATCACGGCTGCGGGCACGTGCAGCTCGCGCAGCGCCGGGGTGCGATTGGGCTGGCGCAGGACGGCCAGCATCTGCCGGATCACGCCGGGCGCGTTGACGCCGCGGTCGAAGGTCTCCTCGGCGCGCTTGGCGGCCTTCTCGTCACCCTCGGGATAGGCGGGCGAGCCGATGATCCGCGACATCTCGACGCCGCGCTCGACGTAATCCTCGCGCGTCCGCGGTCGCGGCGCCAGCAAGCGCGGGTACAGGCTCGGGTGCTGCCAGCCGACGGTGCGCTTGCCGGTCGTGGACATGATCGAGACCATGCTGCGCACCCGGTCGGGGTGCTCGATCGCCATCGTCTGCACGATCATGCCGCCCATCGAGGCGCCGACGATGTTGGCCCGGTCGATGGCCAGGTGGTCGAGCAGGCCGATTGCGTCGGTGGCCATGTCGCTCAAGGTGTACGGCGGCTTGCCGGGTACGCCGAGGCCCGCCTTGATGACATCGCCGCGCCCGACCCGGCCCGGGCCGGAGCCCGAGCGGCCGACATCGCGGTTGTCGAAGCGGATCACGTAGAAGCCGGCTCCGGCGAGCCGGAGGCAGAGGTCGTCGAGCCACCAGGTCATCGGTGCGGACAGGCCCATCACCATCAGCAGCGGGTCGTCCGCGGGGTCGCCGAAGGTCTGGTAGCAGAGCTCGATGTCGGCACTGACCGGCGCGCGCAGCTCGTCGGAGACGACGATCCCTGAGGGAGAGGTGGTCACGATCTTCCTTCCGCCCGTCCGGGAGAGTCCCGGTGGAGACTTCAGTCTACGAATGTTCTGCGACTGCGGAAACTTGCGTGAAATGCACGCCTCGGCACGATTTCCGGGCTAGTTTCTCGCTCATGACGTCGGCATTGGGCGGATTCCTGCTTCCCGAGGGCTACGGCGGGCCACGCGGCCTGCGGGCACTGGTGCGCGAGGGCAGCACCGTGGTCGAGCTCGGCCGCCAGGTCCGTCGCAGTCGCACCGACCGGCACGATCTCGGGGAGCTCCCGTACGCCGGCCCGCACAAGAATGCCGCCGTGGACCCGGTGCTCCTGGTCCCGGGATTCATGGCCGGTGACTGGACGCTGGTCGCGATGGCCGCCTTCCTGCGCCGCAACGGCTATCGCACCTATCGGTCCCACATCCACGTCAACGTCGGCTGCACCCGCGACGCGGCGGATCGCCTGGAGCGGCGCCTCGAGGCGATCGCCTCACGGCGTGGCCGCAAGGTGACGATCGTCGGGCACAGCCTCGGCGGCATGCTCGCCCGGGGTCTGGCCGCTCGCCGGCCGGACCTGGTCGAGGGGATCGTGTCGATGGGCAGCCCGGTGCTGGCACCGGGCGCGGTCCATCACATGCTCGCGCTCAACGTCGAAGGCCTCAACCGGCTGACCAAGGCGGGCTTCGGTGGCCTGATGTCCGCCGACTGCACCCGTGGCGAGTGCGCCCGGCTCAGTTTCGAGGAGACGCACACGCCGCTGCCGGCCGATTTCCCGTTCACCGCGATCTACTCCCAGCGCGACGGCATCGTCGACTGGAAGGCCTGCCTGGACCCGGCCGCCCTGCAGGTGGAGGTGCGCACCAGTCACTGCGGCATGGCCGTGGACCCGGTCGTGATGGACCACGTGTTGCGCGCGCTGCGCAACCAGAAGCTGACCGCGGGTCAGCGGCCGAAGTCGATGTCCGCGTAGGCAGCGAGTTTGCTGAGCTGGTGATCCGAGTGGATCGACCGGATCGTGCCGCTGCGCGAGCGCATCACCAGCGAGTGCGTCTCGGCGCCGTGCGCCTTGTAGCGCACGCCCTTCATCAGCTCACCGTCGGTGATGCCGGTCGCGACGAAGAAGCAGTCGTCGCCGGAGACCAGGTCGTTGGTGGTGAGCACCCGGTCGAGGTCGTGGCCGGCGTCGATCGCGCGCTGGCGTTCGGCGTCGTCGGTCGGCCAGAGTCGACCCTGGATGACGCCGTCCATGCACTTCATCGCGCAGGCGGCGATGATGCCCTCGGGCGTGCCGCCGATGCCCATGAGCAGGTCGATGCCGGTGTCGGGCCGGGCGGCCATGATCGCGCCGGCGACATCGCCGTCGGTGATGAACTTGATGCGGGCGCCGGTCTCGCGGATCTCCTTGACCAGCTGGTCGTGGCGCGGCCGGTCGAGGACGACGACAGTGACATCCTCGGCGGCGGTGCCCTTGGCCTTCGCCACGCGACGGATGTTCTCGGCGACGGGGAGGCGGATGTCGACGACATCGGCGGCGATCGGGCCGGCGACGAGCTTCTCCATGTAGAAGACCGCGGACGGGTCGTACATCGATCCGCGCGGCGAGACCGCGAGCACCGAAACGGCGTTGGACATGCCCTTGGCGGTGAGCGTCGTACCGTCGATCGGGTCGACCGCGACATCGCACTCGGGGCCGGTGCCGTCGCCGACCTGCTCGCCGTTGAAGAGCATCGGGGCGTTGTCCTTCTCACCCTCGCCGATCACGACGGTGCCGCGCATGCCGACGGTCGAGATCAGGACACGCATCGCGTTCACCGCGACGCCGTCGGCGCCGTTCTTGTCACCGCGTCCGACCCAGCGGCCGGCGGCCATCGCGGCAGCCTCCGTGACCCGGACCAGCTCGAGGGCGAGATTGCGATCGGGCGCGGCGTTGGCCACGGTCAGGGCGTCGGGCAGGATGCTTTCGGACATGGCCGCATCGTATCGGGGCCGCGCCCCGGCCGACTTCGCTGGCACACCGGTGTGACCGGCCTGACGGGATATTGGCAGGATTGTCCGTATGCCTCCCGAGCGCGCCCCGAACCGCTACCAGCTGCCCCTGATCAGCATGGTGGGTGCGATGGTCGTGGTGCTCGCCTTCATCTCGGTCGGCCGGATCTGGCGCGCGGTCACCGATGCGGACCAGGGCACGACACAGCCGACGGTCGATTACAGCGGCTGGGTGCGCTCCGCGAAGCAGGACGGACGTCTCCAGGTGCTGGTCCCCACGATGGTCCCCCCGGGCTGGCGTGCGACCAGCGCGTCGTACGACTCGGGTGTGGTGCCCCGCTGGCATCTCGGCATGCTGATCAAGGACAAGACCTACGTCGGCCTGGACGAGTCCCTGATGCCGATGTCCGACATGGTCTCGAAGTACGTCGGCAAGGGCGGGAAGCGCGGTGCCAAGGTCACCATCGGCGGCCAGCAGTGGCAGTCGTGGACCAATGACCAGGGGGACTACCTGCTGTCCCGTTCCTTCGCCGCCCCCAAGGGGAAGCTGCCCGAGCAGATCTTCGTGGGTGGTTCCGCGACGCCCGACCAGGTGCGTTCGTACGTCGCCTCGCTGCGCTGACCGGTGGATTCCTGGGGTCCCAGGTTTCCCATGTGATCCATCGGAACCGGGGCATCACACACGATGCTTCATGTGTGCAGTCTCGGTATCCCAGGTGATCCCCGGAGCGATGGCTCGGCTTCACTCGTCCGACGAATCCTCACCGAGAACGGCATCGAGCCGCTCCCGGGCGCCGTCGAGCGCGGACTGGCAGACCCGGGCGAGCTCCTCGCCCTTCTCCCACAGGGCCAGCGACTCGGCGAGTGAGGTGCCGCCCTGCTCGAGCATGCGCACCACCTCGATCAACTGCTCACGAGCGTCCTCATAGCTCAGGGATGAGTCAGGCATCGGGATCCTCCTCGGGCTCGCCCACGAGGGCGACGGGTTCGACGGTGACGGTGGTGGCGCCGATCCGGCCGTCGGCCAGGCGCACGTGGATCTGGTCGCCGGGGGTGATTCCGGAGACGCTGGAGAGGGCGGTGCCGTCGGCGTCGGAGAGTACGGCGTACCCCCGGCGCAGCGTGGCCAGGGGCGACAGTGCCCGCACCCGGGCGATCTGGTGGCCGAGGTCGTCCTGCGCCCGGACGATCCGGTGGTCGAGGCTCCGCCGGGCGCGATCGCGCAGGTCGTCGACCTCGCGCAGCCGATCGGTCAGGCCGTTGCGCGGGTCGGCGAGCACGGGCCGGCTGCGGAGGGCATCGAGTCGGTGCTGCTCGGTCACGATCAGCTGCCGGATCGTGAAGCGCATCCGCTCGCGCGCCCCGAGCACCTGCTGGGACTCCTCGGCGACATCGGGTACGACGCGACGGGCCGCGTCCGTCGGCGTGGATGCCCGTACGTCGGCCACGAGGTCGAGCAGAGGACTGTCCTGCTCGTGGCCGATCGCGGAGACGACCGGAGTCGTCAGTGCGTGGACGGCCCGGATCAGGCCCTCGTCGGAGAAGGACAGCAGGTCCTCGACCGAGCCGCCGCCGCGCGCGATCACGATCACGTCGACGGCCTGGTCGCGGTCGAGCGTCTCCACGGCCTCGATCACGTCGCGGGCGGCACCGGCGCCCTGCATCGCGGCGTACTTGACCGCGAAGTCGACTCCGGGCCAGCGTCGCCGCGCGTTCTCGAGGACGTCGCGTTCGGCGGCGGAGTTGTGCGCGGTGACGAGACCGATGCGGCGCGGCAGGAAGGGAAGCGGGCGCTTGAGGGCGTCGGAGAAGAGGCCCTCCGCGGCAAGGATCTGGCGGCGGCGTTCGAGGCGGGCCAGCAGCTCGCCCTCGCCGACTGGTCGGATCTCGCGCACGGCGAGGGAGAAGGTGCCCCGGTTGGGATAGAAGGAGGGCTTGGCGAAGACGACGATCTCCGCGCCCTCGACCAGCGGCACCGGCAGCGCATCGACGACCCCGCGGGGGCAGGTCAGCGTCACCGAGATGTCGGCGAGCTTGTCGCGCAGCACCATGAAGACGGTGTTCATCCCGCCACGTCGGGAGATCTGGGTCAGCTGGCCCTCGACCCACACCGATCCGAGCCGGTCGATCCAGCCGCCGACCGCCTGCGCGATCTGGCGGACCGGAGCCGGCTGCTCGGGTGAGGTCTCCAATGCCACGGGCGTGAGACTACGCGGAGGGTCAGGCGGAACGCGGGTCCGGACGCGCTGGCCGCAGCCGCCGGATCCGTGAGCCCAGCGCCGAGGCGAGCCGTTCGCGACGCAGCCGGCTGACCTCGGCCTCGTCCAGCGGAGGCAGGTCGCCGCCCGCGGCAGCGGCGAGGAGATGGTCGGCGATGTCGGGATTGCGCACCAGCACGGGCCCGTGGAGGTACGTCGCCACGATCGTGTCGGTGAGCGCGCCCTCGTGGCCGTCGTGTCCATTGCCCACACCGGCGATGACAGTGCCGAGCGGCCGGGCATCCTCACCGAGCCGAGCGTCGCCGCGATGGTTCTCGAAGCCGTTGATGGTGCCCCAGGCGTCGATGGTCGGTTCCAGCACGACCTCGCCCACGGCACGGCGGCCGTCGAGTCGTCCGCAGACGGCATCGATCAGGCCGAGCCCGGAGTGGATCGCGCCGTCGGGACCGGCGTACGACTCGGAGAGCAGTTGGAAGCCGGCGCACACGGCCAGACAGGGGCGCCCGGCGTCCATGGCCTCACGGAAGCCGGACTGCTGGGTGAGCAGTTCGCCGGCGAGCAGCATCGGCGCGTCCTCGCCGCCACCGACCAGATAGATGTCGCCTCCCGCCGGGATGGCGTCGCCGGCGGACACGGGATGGACGCGCGCGGCGATACCGCGCGCACGGGCGCGGTGAACGAGGGCGAGGGCATTGCCGCGGTCGCCGTACAGGCCGAGCAGGTCGGGATAGACCAGTACGACGGTGAGCTCCGTCATGCATATCTCCGGAAGGCGTCCTGGAAGGCGGTGTAGTTGGCGATCAGGTCGACCGGGCCGGCCGGGAGACGCTCGATGGCGGCGGCGAGCTCGGGGAACTGTCCGACCGACGGCACCTCGTTGATCCGCAACCGGACGCTCAGGTCGGTGGCACGACGGCCGGTGACCGCGACCAGGCGGTTGCGGAGCGGGGTGAAGTCCACGTCGTAGAGCCAGGACGGGTCGCGTCCGTCGACGCCCTCGGCGTTGAAGGCCAGTACGACCGGACGGCGGCCCTCGGCCACCAGGCGGAGCGTCTCCTGCCAGCTGGCCGGGTTCTTGGCGAGCAGCAGCCGGACGCGGTGCCGTCCGGCCGGGAACTCCTGATAGCGGCCGGCCACGTGCCTGACCTCGGCAACCGCGCGGAGGGCGTGCACGGGATCGGTGCCGGCGCTGCTCGCGGCGGCGATCGCCAGGCGGGCATTCGCTCGGTTGACCTCGCCCGGCAGGTGCAGCCGGAGGCTCTCCAGCGCCGGATCGCTCGTCGTGCGCGGGCGGTGCAGTCCGCACGCGGACGACCAGTCGAGGCCCTCCCAGGTCAGCAGATCACCGCAGGCGGGGCAGACCAGACTGTCCTCGAGCCACGGCCGGCCGCCGCTGACCCATGTCACCCGATGCGCGAGACCGGCCGCCCAGGTGACGGCCGGATCGTCGCAGTTGGCGACGACGTGAGGTGCATCGCGGAGCGCCTCACGCCAGCGCTCGGCGATCAGGCGTACCTCCGGATTGCGGTGCAGTTGGTCGCGGGACAGGTTGAGCAGCACGACGGTCTCGGGGCGCAGACGTCGTACCGCCCAGGGCAGCCAGCCCTCGTCGGTCTCGAGTACGACGGTCCGCGCCGGGCTCGTGGCGAGGGCACTGACCAGCCCACCGGGTGTGTTCGCGCCGTCGGCATTGCTCGCCACCGGGTCGGTGTCGGCGAGTGCTGCGGTCAGCATCGCGGTGGCCGTGCTCTTGCCGTTCGTGCCGGTGACGAGGGAGATGCTGCGCCCGCGCGCGAGCAGGTCGGGTGCGGTCGGGCAGAGACGGAGCAGCACCCGGCCGGCGATGACGCCGCCCCGGTGCCCGGCGCGACGAGCCAGCCAGCGTGCGAGGAGGGCGACACGCAGCGCCCAGCGGAGGCGGATCGATTGCTCACTCATGTGATCGATCAAGCCTCGCGGACATGATCGGAAGCTGACGAGAGGCCGCCTCTCAGCAGCTTCACAGCGGATCTTCGGGCGCGGACCGCCCAGAAGCGGTCGCCCGTAGACTGGAGGACATGACGACCGACCTGGGTTCGCCCGCTGTGCTGACTCCC
Organism: Marmoricola sp.; assembly: GCA_030151765.1. Taxonomy (GTDB): domain Bacteria; phylum Actinomycetota; class Actinomycetes; order Propionibacteriales; family Nocardioidaceae; genus Marmoricola. The sequence goes on along the minus strand of JASLCW010000050.1, from coordinate 14,782 downwards.
GACGAGGCGGACCGCGCCGTACGGCTGGCCGCGCCCCGCGGCTACTGCGCCGGCGTCGACCGGGCGGTGATCACGGTCGAGAAGGCGCTCGACCTGTACGGCGCCCCCGTCTACGTGCGCAAGCAGATCGTGCACAACAAGCACGTCGTCGCCAATCTCGAGTCACGCGGTGCCGTCTTCGTCGAGGAGCTCGACGAGGTACCCGAGGGCCAGACCGTCGTCTTCTCCGCGCACGGCGTCTCGCCGATGGTGCACGAGGAGGCGCAGGCGCGCGGGCTGAAGACCATCGACGCCACCTGCCCGCTGGTCACGAAGGTGCACCACGAGGCGAAGCGCTTCGCGGCCGAGGACTACGACATCCTGCTGATCGGCCACGAGGGCCACGAGGAGGTCGAAGGCACCTCCGGAGAGGCTCCCGAGCACATCCAGTTGGTGCAGGGGCCCGACGACGTCGCGGGCATCGTCGTACGCGATCCGGAGAAGGTCGCCTGGCTCTCGCAGACCACCCTTTCGGTCGACGAGACGATGGCGACCGTCGACGCGATCCGGGCGCGCTTCCCGAAGCTGCTCGATCCGCCGAGCGACGACATCTGTTACGCCACCCAGAACCGCCAGCTCGCGATCAAGGAGATCAGCGCCGACGCGGATCTGGTGATCGTGGTCGGCTCCTCCAATTCCTCCAACTCGGTGCGCCTTGCCGAGGTCGCGCTCGAGTCCGGCGCCAAGGCGGCCCACCGGGTCGACGACGCCTCCGAGATCGACGACGCCTGGCTCTCCGGCGTACGCCGGGTCAGCGTCACCTCGGGCGCCTCGGTTCCCGAGGACCTCGTGCAGGGCGTGCTCGGCTATCTCGCCGACCACGGCTATCCCGACGCCCAGGCGGTGCACAGTGCCGAGGAATCGCTGATCTTCGCGCTGCCTCCCGAGCTCCGCAAGGACCTGCGGGCGGCGCAGGCATAGTCGTGGCCCGTTACTACGACCTCCACCCGGTCGATCCGCAGCCGCGGACCCTCGACCAGATCGTCGCGCTGTTGCGTGAGGACGGGCTGATCGCCTACCCCACCGATTCGGGCTATGCGCTGGGCATTCAGCTCGGAAACCGCGACGGGCTCGAGCGGATCCGCCGGATCCGGCAGCTCGACGACAAGCACCACTTCACCTTGGTGTGCCGCGACTTCGCCCAGCTCGGTCAGCTGGTGCACATCGACAATGCCGCCTTCCGCGCGGTGAAGGCGGCGACGCCCGGTCCCTACACCTTCATCCTCCCGGCCACCGCCGAGGTGCCGAAGCGGTTGATGCACCCGAAGAAGCGCACGGTCGGAGTCCGCATCCCGGAGCATCCGGTCGTCCGGGAACTGCTGGAGCGGCTCGGTGAGCCACTGCTCTCCTCGACGTTGATCCTCCCGGGTGAGGAGCAGCCGATGACCGAGGGCTGGCTGGTCAAGGAGGAACTCGACCATCTCGTCGACGCGGTGGTCGAGGCGGGCGAGGTCGTCGACGCACCCACCACCGTGGTGGACTTCTCGTCCGGTGCGCCGGAGATCGCCCGCTACGGAGCCGGAGACCCCAGCCGGTTCGAGTGAGTGCCGGCCCGGCTGACCACGCGCTGCCGGATCGCCAGCACCAGCAGGCACAGCAGATAGCCGGCGGCAAGCGCGACGCTGTGGTCGGCCAGCGCCGAGATCACGCCCTGGACGAAGCCGTCCTGAGCGGCCGCGACGGTGGCCCGGGCGACGATCGAGAGCAAGGTCGCGCAGCCGAGCAGGAGCAGCGGCGGTAGCACGCCGACGCTGAAGAAGTCGCCGGGGCGTACGGCGAGAGCGGCGCCGATGCAGATCAGCACGAAGGCGATGTCGAAGGCCCTGTCGAGGCGTCCGGTGGCGATCGTGTCCGCGATGACAGCGAGCAGGCACAGCGTGATCGAGAGCCGGATGACGCGGTCGCCCGACCAGTGCCCCTCTTCCCAGAGCGTTCTTTCGCTCATGCGCCGAGCGTAGAGCCTCCGTGGGCCGAGTCGTGGTTCCCGCGCCGGGGCTCCGGGTGAGCGGTTTCGGGGCCGATCTCGGGCCGCTGCGGGGTCAGCTCCTCGAGCAATTCGGCGGCGGTCTGCGGCCGGGGCGTCAGATCGACCGGGTTGGGTGCGGGCAGCGGCTCCCTGCCGACGCCGATGTCGTTGAACTGGCGAGCCGTCACCAGCACGCGGGTCTCGAGCGATCCGATGGTGGCGTTGTAGGCGTCCACGCTGGCCTTGAGGGAGCGCCCCAGTCGGTCGAGGTGGCTGCCCATCGTGGCCAGCCGGCCGTGCAGCTCGCGACCGAGTTCGTGGATCTCGCGAGTCGCCTCGGCCAGCGATTGGCTGGTCCAGCTGTGCGCGATGGTCCGCAGCAGCGCGATCAGGGTCGTGGGGGAGGCGAGCACGACCTGTCGACGGGCGGCCTCCTCGAGCAGGCTGGGCGCGGTGTCGAGGGCTGCCGCGAGGCAGGACTCCGACGGGACGAAGAGTACGACGAAGTCGACCGCGCCCGGCAACGCGGACCAGTAGGCCTTGCTGGACAGGTCATGGACGTGACGGCGCATCTGTGCGGCATGGCGCTGCAGGAGTTCACGCTGGCCCTCGGGGTCGAGGTCGGCATCGATCGCGAGGGCGTCCAGGTAGGCGTCGAGCGGTGTCTTGGCATCGATCACCACGTGGCGCTCGCCGGGCAGGTGCACGACGAGATCGGGGCGCAGCTGCCGGCCGTCGACCTCGATGCTGTGCTGCTCGGTGAAGTCGCAACGGTCTACCAGGCCGGCCAGCTCGACCGCTCGCCGCAGGTGCAGCTCGCCCCACTGGCCGCGGACATGGGGTCGGCGCAGCGCCGTGGCCAGCGAACCCGTCTCGCGGCGCAACGAGTCGGTGCTGTGGCGCACCTCGTCGACCTGTTGGCGCAGCTGGGACTGCCATGACACCCGTTGGTGCTCGAGGTCGGTCAGCCGCTCCGCGAGGTCGTCGAGGCCGGCCCGGATCACCGCCTGGTCATCGGCCCGGGCACGGAGCAGCTGGGCGGCCGAGTCGTCGGAGTGCGGCGTACGACGGGAGAAGCGGAGCGCGACGACGCCGCCGGCGGCGAGACCCAGGACGAGGGCCAGTGCCAGCAGCAGGAAGGTGGTCGAGGCAGCCATGCCGCCACGATGGCAGCACCCTCAGACACTTCGTCGGGGCACCGTTACGAGCCCGACGCCGAGCGCGAGCTCGTGAGGCCGATCGAGTCGAGGAGCAGGTCCATCGCGCGCAGCTGGCGCTTCTTGGTCCACAGGGCCGGGTGCTCGACGGATGAGAGCACAACGCCGTTGTGGAAGGCGCGCAGCAGGTCGACGTGGTCCTCGACCTGATCGGAGGGGACGAGGGGTCGCAGATGCTGGCGGAGGAGGGCGCGCATGGACCGCTCCATGGCCTCGTAGAAGTCCTGCACGTTGAGGCCCGAGTCCCGCTCGGCGGCGAAGAGCACGCGGGCGCGCTCCTCCCGGCGGCGCTTGGCGTCGAGCGGGAGCATCCAGGAGATCAGCTCGCGGAGATTGTCGATCGGATCGTCGTGGCCGGCCTGGATCGCCTCCAACTCGGCACGCTGCTCCTGCACGAGCCGGCTGCTGACAGCGCGGAGCAGTTCGTCGATCTGCGGGAAGTAGTGCGTCACCAGGGTCACCGAGCCACCAAGTTCGCGCGCGATGCGCCGGACACTCAGGGCAGAGGGGCCTTCCTTGAAGAGCAGTTCGAGGGCGGTGTCGATGATCGCCTGCTCCCGCTCATTGCGGTCTACGACTCGGGGCACGGGCACTCCTTCGGGGTCCGGCCCAATCTATTGACAGGCCATTGAGCGGCTTGTAACGTGCGTCACACTTTAGATGTGACAGGTGTTGTACATCAAGTGTTGTACACACGAATCTCGATCCTTCAGTGGGGATGGCATGGCTCAACAAGTGGTTGCTCTACACGATCTTCCAACCTTGGTCGGCAGTTCGTTCACGTCTGACGCATTTCGTGTCCCGGAGGAGGATCGCCTCGGCTTCGAGCACTCGACCTGGATCGACCAGATCTATCCGGCGGACTACGACGAGACCGTCGGCTATCCGGACGGCATGATCGAGGGCTTTCACACCCTGGCGATGCTCGACTACGCCATCCACACCATGCTGCGCGTCGATCCTGATGCCGCCTTCGGCTACAACTACGGGCTGGACAAGGTCCGCTTCCCGAGCAGCATCACCTCGTCCGACGACCTGGTGCTGACCATGACCGTCGCCGCGGTCACGCCTCGCGGCGAGGGCTACCTCGTCTCCTACGACTGTCGTATCGCAGTGCCCGGGGCGGCGAAGCCGGCCATGACAGCCGAGTGGCTCGCGCTCGTCCTGCCTCGGGCCGCCGCGTAGGCCTCCTGATCACATCAACACCGCCCAACTGCCCGCAACAGAAAGCAAAGGACCGTCATGACCTACCGACCAAGTCGAAGTGTCGTCCTGGGGTTGGCCCTCGGGCTGAGCCTCACTGCCGCCGGGTGTGGCGGCGGTGGCGCGGCATCGAATGTCACCGCTGCCGACCTCACGTCGGCCGGCAACCTGAAAGCCGGGGGCATCCCGGAGGGCAAGCTCAAGGGTGAGCCGATCACCTATGTCAGCTACGGCGGAGAGATCCAGAAGGACACCGTCGTCGGGCTGGAGAAGTTCTTCTCGGGATCGGGTGCCAAGCTGCAGCAGGATTCGCCGCCGGATTACGCGAAGATCAAGGCGATGGTCAAGTCGAAGAACGTGACCTGGGACGTGGTCGATGTCGAGGACTTCTGGGCCGCCGCCAACTGCGGCACGCTCCTCGAGCCGCTCGACGACTCCCTCATCGACCGGTCGGTGCTCCCGGAAGGCAACCGCGGTGTGTCGTGCGGCGTACCGTTCGTGGGCACCGGGAATGTCCTCGGTTACAACCCGAAGAAGTTCGCTACCCCGCCGACTAGTTGGAAGGACCTCTTCGACACTGCCAAATTCCCGGGCAAGCGAGCGATCCCCAACACGGGAAGTCCTGAGGGCCTTCTGGAGGCGGCACTGCTCGCCGACGGCGTACCGGCGGATCAGCTCTATCCACTCGATGTCGACCGCGCCTTCAAGAAGCTCGACACGATCAAGAAGGACATCGTCTTCTGGGACAGCGGTGCTCAAGCGCAGCAGGTCGTCGAGTCCGGACAGGCCGATCTCGGCTTCTTCTGGTCCGGCCGGTTGCTCAACGCGGCGAACAACGGCGCCAAGTGGGACGTGATCGCCGACCAGCCGATCCTGACCTACGACTATCTGGTGGTTCCCAAGGGAAGCAAGCACAGCGTGGCTGCCCAGGCGTTGATCAACTACATGCTGGGTGTCGACAGTCAGGCACACGGCGCCGAGTCGACCGGCTACCCCGGCTCCAATGAGCACGCTCAGCCGAAGCTGACTCCCATCGTCGAGAAGTACTACACGACGGGCAGCGCTTACCGCGACCCGATCTACGTCGACGAGAAGTGGTGGGCCGAGCACGGCGCCGATCTCATCGATCGTTGGACGACGTGGGTCAACGGCTGACCCGTGGCCGTCGGGTCAGGAGCGCCGGCGCCAGCCTGCTGCTCCTGACCCCGGCCCTCGCGCTCGTGCTGGCGGTGGCCATCTATCCGCTGGCGCTGAGCATTCACGACGCCTTCACGGTTCGAGACAACGGGTCGGAGGCCTTCGCCTGGATCCGTGACAACCCGGTCTATCTCCGCATCCTGGGGCGAACCGCGATCCTCTCTCTGGTCGTCGCAGTGCTGTGCCTCGTGCTCGGCTACCCGTACGCCTACGTGGCGACGCGCAGCCGGAGCCGGTTAGGCGTGATCCTGATCGGACTGGCGGTCGCGCCCTTCTGGATCAGTGGCCTGGTCCGGATCTTCTCCTGGTTCGTGCTGCTGCAACCCAACGGACTCGTCACCAGGGTCCTCGGCTGGTTCTCGATCCCGCCCCTCCTGGGTACGACGGCGGGCGTCGTCGTGACGATGGCGCAGATGCTGCTGCCGGTGATGATCCTGATGCTGGTCTCCGCGATGCGGAGCATCGACCGCTCTCTGGTCACGGCGGCACAGGCCCTGGGCGCCACCCCTGCGGTGGCTTTCTTCACCGTCTTCCTGCCGCTGTCCCTGCCGGGGATCGTCGCCGGCTTCGTGCTCGTCTTCATCCTGTCGATCGGCTTCTACGTGGTTCCACAGATCGTCGGCAGCCCGACCCAGGCGCTCTTCGCTCAGTCCATCTACGAGCAGGCGGGAGGCCTGGCCAACTTCGGCCGTGCCGGAGCGCTCGCCCTGTTGTTGCTGGTCGTCACACTGCTCTGCCTGGCGATCCTCTCCTTCGTGCGCTCCCAGCTGACCCGCCGGCTCTTCTCGGAGAAGGTGTGACATGAGCGCAGAGACGACGTCCGCACGCCGCACCCGGGCGCTGCTGTGGCTCCTGGCTGTCGGGGTCGCCGCCTTCCTGATCCTTCCGTTGCTGATCGTGCTGCCGGTCAGCTTCAGTTCGCAGCCGTCGTTCTACTTCCCGCCCCGGGGCTGGTCCACCCGGTGGTACCAGAACTTCGTGACGGACGACCAGTGGCGGTCATCGGCCCTGAACTCACTGTGGATCGCATTCCTCGCGGCCGGCCTCGCCACCGTCGCGGGAGCCCTGGCCGCGATCGGGATGCGTCGGGTCCGCCGGGGTTATGTGCTCGCCCTGATGGGCGCCGCGGTGATGGTCCCGATGATCGTGCCCGAGATCGTGCTGAGTGTCGGGCTGTACGACGTGATGCTGCGGCTGGGTCTGGTCGGACACACGGTCGCCTTCGTGCTTTCGCACGCCGTGCTCGGCCTGCCCTTCGTGGTGATCTCGGTGACCGTGAGCCTGAGCGGCCTCGACGAGAACCTGCTCGATGCGGCATCGACGCTCGGCGCGCGGCCGGCGACCTCATGGTGGACCGTGGCGGTTCCGCTGATCCGGCCGGGCCTGCTCTCGGGCTTCCTGCTCGCCTATGTGACTTCGCTGGACAATCTCGTCTTCTCGTTGTTTATGAAGAGCCCGACGATGTCCACCCTGCCGGTGCAGATGTTCGGTGCGATGACCCGCGACACGGACCCGACGATCGCGGCCGCCTCGACGGTCATCCTCGGGCTCACGATTCTCATCGGGATCGTCGCAATCGTCGCGCGCAAGCGCATGACTCGAGGCATCGGCGGCAGCGCTGACGGCAGCCTCGCCAAGGGAATGGGGATGACCAATGGGACGGCATGACGCTCCGGCCGCTGCCACGGCCGGGGATCTCGAAGTACGCAGCCTCACCAAGCGCTATGGCGACGAGACCGCCCTCGGAGGAGTGAGCCTCGAGGCGAGGCAGGGTGAATTCCTGACCCTGCTCGGGCCGTCCGGGTCCGGGAAGACGACCACTCTTCGCATCATCGCCGGTCTCGAGAACGCCGATGAAGGGAGCGTCCGTATCGACGGCGTCGACGTCACGGACCTGGCCCCTCATCAGCGCAACCTGGGCGTGGTCTTCCAGAGCTATGCGCTCTTCCCGCACATGTCGGTCCTGCAGAACGTCGCCTACGGGCTTCGTCGACGCGGCGCGGACCGGTCGGCGGCGCGTGAGCGCGCCGGTACGGCGCTCGAGGTGGTCGGACTCAGTTCCTTCGGAGGACGCCGGCCGAGCCAGCTCTCCGGCGGTCAGCAGCAGCGCGTCGCGCTCGCCCGGGCGATCGCCTTCGAGCCGCCGATTCTCCTGATGGACGAGCCACTGTCCGCCCTCGACAGACGGCTCCGCGACGAGATGCAGCTGGAGATCCGCAGGATCCACCGTGAGGTCGGCAGCACCATCGTCTTCGTGACGCACGACCAGGAGGAGGCGCTGACGCTCTCCGACCGGATCGCCGTCTTCAATGAAGGCATAGTGGAACAGGTCGGTACCAGCGAGGAGATGTACCGGCAGCCCTGCTCTCGCTTCGTCTCCCGCTTCCTCGGCGACTCCCTTCAGTTCACGGGACCGGCGATGGCCTCGGGAGCGGGGACCGTGGTCCGGTACGGCGACGGCATCGAGCTCCGTCATCATGGCCCGGCTGAGGGGTCGGCGGGCACGATCAGCCTTCGTCCCGAACAGGTGAGACTCATACCTGATGCCGGGACCTCCGGCAGCGGCACGAACCAGGTCCCCGGTGTCGTCACCGAGATCGTGTACGCCGGTGCCGCGCGGAGAGTGGTCGTCGAATTGCCCGACGGCCAGAAGGCAGTGATCAGGCTGCCGGCCGACTGCCCGCTCGGCTTCGAGGCGGGCAGCCGGGTCTTGGTGACCTGGCCGGTCGAGCAAGGTGCGCTGCTCTGGCGCTGATCCGGCCCTGGGCCGATCTACGAGTTTCGTCCTCATCCGGCCGCCTGGCCGGCCACTTTCCAATGGAGGTTTGACGATGTCTGAAGGCGTTGCGTCGGGCGGGGAGATCACCTGGCCGTCGGACATGCCTGGTACCTGGCAGGGCTGTCCGCGACGGCCCCTCCTGGAGATCCTGCATGCGGCATTCGAGCGAGACCCGGGTCATGTGCCGCTCGTCTTCGATGACGGTTTCGAGGTCACCGCGGGCGAGATCAGGACGGAGGTCGAGCTCTTCGCGGGCTTCCTTCGCGGAAGGATCGCCCCGCAGGAGCGGGTGCTTCTCGCGGTGGGCAATCGCACCGAGTTCGTGGCGGCGTACCTCGCTGTCGTTGCCAACCGTGGCGTAGTCGTTGCGGTGTCGCCCGAGATCGGGCCTCAGGACGCGCGCTACATCGTGGACGACGCCGGATGCCGGCTGGCGCTCACGGACGCGTCCAGCCGGGCCAGGTTCGTCGAGCTGGCCGCGGACGACTCCCGGCTCGACGAGGTGCTCACGATCGATGGGGAGGAGCCGCGCGGTTGGCGGCATCTGTGCGAGGAGTCGACGCCCCTGTCGCTGGCCGAGGTCGCCTGCGAGATCGATGACCTGACCGGGATCGGCTATACGTCCGGTACGACCGGAATGCCCAAGGCCCTCGGCATGTCGCACGTCGAACCGATCCGCTACATCGACGTCTACTCCCGCGAGCGGACGACGCAGCCGGAAGCCGAGCATCGGCTGCTGATGCCGCTTCAGTTCCACTACGGCGATCCGCTGACCGCGCTCTACACCGCGCTTCATCTCGGCAGCACGTTGATCCTGATGCGTCGGTTCAGTGCCAGTCGCTTCTGGGATGTCGCCCGTGGGTGCGGCGCCACCGAGATCATGACGATCGGGGCGATTCCGGACATGTTGTTGAGCCGGCCGGAAGGTCCCGCCGATCGCGACCATCGGGTGCGCAGCGCGGTCGCGCTGGCGATCCCGATCGTCAGGCATGCCGAGCTGGAACGACGCTTCGGCTTTCCGTGGCGGGAGACCTATGGCTCGTCGGAATCGGGTCCGGCGATCTCGATGCCGCACGCGGCCGGTGGGCGGTTCGTGGGTACGGGCGCACTCGGGATTCCCTGGCCCGACATCGAGGCCCGTCTCGTCGACGAGTCGGGCGATGTCGTCGAGGGTGTGGGTGCCGGTGAGCTGGAGCTTCGTGGCGAGGTGGTCTTCGAGGGCTATGTGAACAACCCCGACGCAACGGCGGAGGTGATGCATGACGGATGGTTGCGCAGTGGCGATGTCATGCGCCGGGACCAGTACGGCGTCTACTACTTCCAGGGGCGTCGCAAGGAGTTGATCAGACGCAGCGGGGTGAATGTCGCTCCCGCGGAGGTCGAGGCGACACTGCGCCTGCACGAGGCCGTTGTGGATGCCGCAGTCGTGCCGGTCGCGGACGAGATGATGGGGGAGGAGATCAAGGCCTATGTCGAACTGGTGCCGGGGGTCGCTTTCGATCCCGAGGACCTGTGGGAGTTCTGTTCAGCGCGCCTGAGCAAGACCAAGGTGCCGCGCTACCTGGAGCACCGGGTCGAGCCGTTCCCGCGTACGCCGACCCAGCGGATCCCGAAGAACGAGCTGAAGGTGGACGGCGTCCATCGCGCCGACACGGCGTGGGATCGGCTCGCCGCGGAGGGACGGGATCAGTCGAGGCGGGAGACGGCGCCGAGCTGATAGAGGCGGAGGGCGAGGGCGATCGCGGCCGGCGTGAGCACCGCCATCGGTACGACGAGAAGAATTCTCCCGGCACGGTTCAGCGTGCCCACACTGCCGTGCAGCCACGCGGTCCAGGCCGCATCGTGATAGCCCGCGGTGGCGTCGTCATCCCATGACGCGACCGTGACCTGCTGCTGTTCGAGCTCCAACATCATCGTCCCTCCACCTTCCTCATCGGCAGGTCCCCCTCACCTTCAAGGTTTAGCGCGAATGAATCGCCACACAAGGGTGACGGGGCAGTGACCTGTGCCCGAAGTCCTTGGCTGAGCGCGAGCGCGGCCGATCAACCCGATACGGGCGGAGGCTTCTTCGCCGACGATGTCGGGAGGTGTGCGATGCGATCGTGGCGATGGGGTGGACGCGGGATCGATCAGGGTCCTCGCGACGTCGTCGTACTGTCCGCCGGCGGCAATCGCGGCGCCGTCCAGGTGGGCATGCTGCAAGTGCTGCTGGAGCGCGGTATCGAACCCGCCGGCTACGTCGGCTGCTCGGTCGGTGCACTGAACGCGGCCTTCATGGCCTCGGAGTCGAGTGCGATGCGCGCCGGCGAACTGGGTGAGTACTGGAGCTCGCTGCGCACCGAGGACGTCTTCCCGGGCGGGACGTTGACTCGACTGGGCAATGTCGTACGCCGGCGCGCCTTCCTGCACTCACCCGACGGTCTGCGCGCGATGATCGGCCGATGGGCGCCGGCCCGACGCATGGAGGACCTGTCGGTGCCCCTGCGTGTCGTGACGACCCGGCTCGACACGGGCGCGGCGGTCGAGCACGACCGGGGTCCGCTCGAGCCCGTTCTGCTCGCCTCGGCGGCCCTGCCCGCCGTCTTCCCGCCGGTCTGGCTGCCCGATCGTGGTGATGGCGAGGAGCACCCGCACGTCGACGGAGGGGTCGCATCGATGGTTCCGGTCGCGGCCGCCGCAGCGCTCTGTCCGACGCGGGTCTTTGTGCTGGACGCGACGGCTCCGGTCCGGGTCGGCCGGATGCGCAATCCGGTCGAGGTCCTCGTAGCCAGCCTCTCCGCCGCGACGCGAGCCCACGGTCTCGAATCGCCTGGGGAGAGGGTCGTGGTCCATCGCCTCGCCTGCCCCGATCTCGGCGTACGCCTGGTCGACTTCTCCCGCACCGACGAGCACATCGCCCTGGGGCGCCGGGCAGCACATCGGCTGCTCGACGGGCTGGCTTCCGGGAAGGAACCCGCTGCCTAGCGGTCCGTCTGCCAAATACCGCGGCGGAGTGCCGACAACGCAGCCTGACGGGCGCCGGACGACGCTCCGTCACCCGCGTTATTTCGCAGCCACGCCACTAGGCTCCCCGGAAGCTCCGCCGATAGGCGCTCGGGGACACACCCGCGGTCGCGCGCAGGTGATTGCGCAGGGAGGCCGAGGTGCCCAGTCCGGCCCGTTCGGCGACCTGGTCGACGGACAGGTCGGTCTCCTCGAGGAGGTGCTGTGCGTGGCGGATCCGTTGCTGGGTCAGCCAGGCCGCCGGCGACATCCCGGTCTCCTCGCGGAAGCGCCGGGTGAAGGTGCGCACGCTCATCGAGGCCTGCCGGGCCAGGGTCGGTACGTCGAGCGGGCGGTGCAGCTCGGCCAGTGCCCAGTGCCGGACGGCCGACGTACTCGCGTCCTCGCGTGCGGGGAGATGGCGCTCGATGAACTGCGCCTGACCGCCGTCGCGCCAGGGTTGCACCACCATGTGGCGAGCGACCGCATTCGCCACGGCGGCGCCGTGATCGGTACGTACGACGTGGAGACACAGGTCGATGCCGGCACTGAGGCCGGCGGAGGTGAGGAGATCGCCCTCGTCGGTGAAGAGGACGTCGATGTCGAGGTCGACCGCGGGGTAGAGCGCGCGGAAGTCGTCGGCGTACTTCCAGTGTGTGGTGGCGCGCCGCCCGTCGAGGTGGCCGAGCGCTGCGAGCACGAATCCGCCGGTGCAGATGGAGATCCAGCGCGCGTCGCTGGGAACGAGCTCGACTGCGCGACGCAGCTCGTCCGGAACGGTCCCGTGTCGTCGCGGTCCCGGGATCGTGGTGCCCGGGACGATGACGGTCTCGGCCTCGGCGAGGGCCCCGGCATCGTGCGTCGGAAGGATCGCGTAGCCGTTGGTGGTCGCCACCGGACCCCCGTCGAGCGACGCGATGGTCACCTCGTACAGCGGTTCACCGGACTCGTCGGTCGCCTGGCCGAAGATCTGCGGAGGAATGGTCAGGTCGTAGCCCACCGCCGGCGCCAGGGCCAGGACGACGACGCGATGCCGGCGGGATCCACTCATGGCCCAATCTTTGCACATCATGGCAGTTCGGCCACTCGTCGGCCGCGTCTCCGCTGGCCAGACTTGCCGGCATGAGCAACCCGACTGCCGGCGTACGACGGCCGCACCGCGCCTGGAGCGTCGCCGTCGTCGCCTTCGTGACGCTTGTGGGGGCGGCCGCCTTCCGGTCGGTCCCGGGCGTCCTGATGGACCCGTTGCACATGGAATTCGGCTGGTCGCACGGTGTCATCGGCCTCGCGGTGTCGGTGAACATGGTGCTCTTCGGAGGCTTCTCGCCGTTCGCGGCGGCGCTGATGGACTCCTTCGGTGTGCGTCGCGTGGTGACCTTCGCGCTGCTCATGGTGGCGCTCGGCAGCGGTCTGACGATCTGGATGAGCGCCGCCTGGCAACTCGTCGTCCTGTGGGGCGTGCTGGTGGGCGTCGGCACCGGTTCGATGTCGATGGCCTTCGTCGCCACGGTCACCAGCCGTTGGTTCGTGGCACGTCGCGGGCTGGTCAGCGGCATCCTCACGGCGGGCAATGCGACCGGGCAGCTGGTCTTCCTGCCGGTCATCGCGTGGCTGTCCATGCACCACGGCTGGCGAGCGGCGGCCGTCACGGCGGCGGTGGCGGCGCTGGTCGTCGCACCGCTGGTGCTCGTCGGTCTCCGGGACCATCCGCACGACCTCGGCATCAAGGCGTACGGCGCCACCGAGGAGGATCCGGGGCCGGACCGGATCGTCGCCAGCGGCCGGTCGAGCGCGAGCCGTGCGGTCGGCGTACTCGCGAGGTCGGCCCGTACGCCGACCTTCTGGCTGCTCGCCGGAGGATTCGCGATCTGCGGCGCGACCACGAACGGCCTGATCGCCACGCATTTCATCCCGGCCGCCATGGACCACGGCATGCCCTCGACGACGGCCGCGAGCCTGCTGGCCCTCGTCGGCATCTTCGATGTCGCCGGCACGATCTTCTCGGGCTGGCTCACCGACCGGATCGACCCGCGGATCCTGCTGCTCGCCTACTACACGCTGCGCGGCGTGGGCCTGGTGTTGTTGCCCTCGATGCTGCATCCGCACACCGATCCCGGGACGATGGTCTTCGTCATCTTCTACGGACTCGACTGGGTGGCCACGGTGCCGCCGACGGTGATGCTCTGCCGGGAACGCTTCGGCCTCGACGGACCGATCGTCTTCGGCTGGGTCTTCGCCTTCCACCAGGTCGGAGCCGCCATTGCGGCGACCGGGGCGGGCGTCATTCGCGACCAGTTCGGGACCTACTCGCCCGCCTTCTACATCGCCGCCGGCCTCTGCGTCATCGCCGCGCTGCTGTCCATCCGGATCAGGCGAGCGCCGGTCGCGCGTGCCGACGATGCCGTCGCCGTCCCGATCGCCGCTTGATCAGCGCGCTGACCGACTGCCGCTGTTGGTGCCCGTCGCCTGGTCAGGCGGGGTTTCTCTTGAGCCGCATCGTCACTGTGCCGACGTGGACGCCGAGGAAGCGCATCTCGATCGTGTCGGTCATGGTGTTCGCGTCCACCAGTCGCACATCGTCGTCGCAGCGCAGGGGCACCCGAATCGGCCCGAGGACGGGCGTGAGGATCGTGTAGCGGGTGAAGCGGAAACCGTCACTGCTGACGGTCTGCTCGGCGCCGCCGGGCATGTCCTTGGCGCTGACCTTCCAGCGACCGGGCTCGATGATCCGGGCTCGCATGGTGCGCGCCCAGGTCTTGCCGTTGGAGAAGGTGGTCGTGTCGCTCACGAGCAGCCCGGTCGTCTCGGCCAGTTCCACCTCGGCGATCTCGGTGCGGAAGTCGAACCCGGACGCGATCGGAAGCCAGCGCAGCCACCAGGGCCGCCAGACCGTCGCCGTACCGGTCCACGGTCGTGCGAAGACCTCGCGCAGGTCGAGTGGGGCGCCGGTGTTCATGTCTCAGCCCACCTCGATGATCCGCTTCAGTGTCGCGAGCGTTGTCGGGATGTCTTCGCGGGCGGACTTCCGGCGTGCGGCGATCTGGATCGAGTCGGAGAAGGTCAGGGACGCGGTCATGCGAAAGAGTCTTCCACCGCAGGTGGCGCGATCGCGTCAGTCGGTCAGGTCCACGACGACCGGGGCGTGATCGGAGGGAGCGCCGGTGCCCTGGGCGGGGTCGCGCTCGTCGCGGTCGATGAAGGCGTCGGTGACGCGCTCGGCGAGGGTGGGGGAGCCGAGGACGAAGTCGATCTTGAGGCCGCGGTCGCGCTCGAAGCGCTGCCGGTAGTAGTCCCAATAGGTGTACGACGGCGCGTGGGCGCGGGTGACCTCGGCCCAGCCGTCGTCGAGGAAGGCCTGGAAGGCGGCGCGTTCGGCCGGGGTGACGTGGGTGGAGTTCT
>JASLCW010000152.1 GCA_030151765.1 Marmoricola sp. | reverse complement strand
AGGTGCGGCCGAGCACGAAGAGGAAGGCGATCAGGCCACCGGTCACGTGCAGACCGTGGAAGCCGGTGGTCAGGTAGAACATCGTGCCGTACGCCGAGTCGGGGATGGTGATCCCGTCGTGGATGAGGCTGGCGTACTCCGTCGCCTGGCCGGCCACGAAGACCGCACCCATGATGTAGGTGAGCACGAACCACTCGCGCAGGCCCCAGCCCTTGACGTTGAGCACGCCGCCGGTGCGCCCCACCTGGCCGCGCTCGGCGGCGAAGACGCCGAGCTGGCAGGTCAGCGAGGAGAGCACCAGGATCGTGGTGTTCACCGACGCGAAGGGCACGTTGAGGTACGCGGTCTTCTGCGTCCAGAGGTCATGACTGACCGCCCGGATGGTGAAGTAGCTCGCGAACAGTGCCGCGAAGAACATCAGCTCGCTGGAGAGCCAGATGATCGTTCCGACACTGACCATGCTGGGTCGGTCATGATGCCCGTGCAGACGGGACGCGGGAATCGCAGATGCAGTCGCCACGGTCGTCATTATGGCGGTAGCCGAGCCGTTCGGCATCCCGACCCCCTCCCTTTGTGCGTGTCGGCGACGTCAGTTAGTTCACATCGCGCGCTCACCGGCCGCTCATCGGGCGTTCACGCCACCCTCAGGAGGCTCCTCAGAGTTCGAGAGGTACGTCGGTAACATCACCCCTGTGACCGCCTCCAAGAGCCCCGGATCCAGCCTGCGCGTGCTCGTCTACAGCGACGACGCCGATGTCCGGCAGCAGGTGCTGCTCGCCCTCGGCAGCAGACTCCACCCCGACCTGCCCGAACTCACCTATGTGGAGGTGGCGACGCAGCCGGTTCTCCTCCAACAGGTGGATGCCGGTGGTTTGGACCTGCTGATCCTCGACGGCGAGGCGACCCCGGCCGGTGGCATGGGCATCGCCCGGCAGCTGAAGGACGAGATCTACCAGTGCCCGCCGGTGCTGGTGCTGACCGGACGGGTCCAGGACAACTGGCTGGCCACGTGGTCGCGGGCCGACGCCGCCGTCGCCCACCCGATCGAGCCGATGGCGCTCGCGGACGCCGCGCTCGCGCTGCTGCGCCCCGGCGTGCCGGCGACCAGCTGAGCCATGCCGGACGCACACACCTGGCCCGATCTGCTGACCGGGCTGATCCAGGGCCACGACCTGGACTCCTCCGGCACCTCCTGGGCGATGGGGGAGATCCTCGCGGGCAATGCCACGCCGGTTCAGGCGGCCGGCTTCGCGGTCGCGATGCGGGCCAAGGGTGAGACCGTCGAGGAGCTCGACGGGATGGTCGAGGCGATGTATCGCCACGCCACGCCGCTCTCCGTCGAGGGCCGGGTCCTCGACGTGGTCGGCACCGGCGGTGATCGCTCCTTCTCGGTGAACATCTCGACGATGTCCGCGATCGTGGCGGCGGGTGCCGGCGCCGTCGTCGTGAAGCACGGCAATCGCTCCGCCTCCTCCAAGGCGGGTACGGCCGACGTACTCGAGCAGCTCGGCGTACGGCTGGACCTGCCGGCGGCCGATGTCGCCCGTGTGGCGGGCGAGGCCGGCATCACCTTCTGCTTCGCCCCGGCCTTCCACCCGGCGCTGCGTCACGCCGCGGTGGCACGCAGCGAACTCGGGGTCGCGACGACCTTCAACTTCCTCGGGCCGCTCGCCAACCCGGCGCGTCCGGCCGCCCAGGCGATCGGCTGCGCAGATCCGCGGATGGCACCGCTGATGGCGGGTGTCTTCGCCCGCCGGGGCGCCGATGCCTGGGTCTTCCGCGGCGACGACGGCCTCGACGAGATCACCACCACGACCTCGACCCGGCTGTGGGAGGTCCGGGCCGGCGAGGTCGTGGAGCACGCGATCGACGTCGCCGATCTCGGCATCGCCCGGGCGACGGCGCAGGACCTGCGCGGCCAGGACGCGGCCTACAACGCGGACGTCGTACGACGCCTGCTCGCCGGCGACACCGGACCGGTCCGCGACGCGGTACTGGTCAACGCCGGTGCCGCCCTCGCCGTGTACGACGTCACCGAGGGATCGATCCTGGAGCGCCTGGCCGCCGGGATCGAGCGGGCCGCCACCGCGATCGACTCCGGGGCCGCCGCCGCGAAGCTCGAGCGCTGGGTCGCGGTCAGCGCTTCCTGACGGTCAGCGTCCGCTGGGCGGAGGTGGCCGGGGCGACCTGGCCGTTGCCGAGGAAGCGCACCTTGATGTGGTGCTTGCCCTTCTTCAGCTTGGGCAGGGCGATGGTGCGCCGGCCCGACGTACCCACGCTGGTGCGGACCCGGGTGCGGCCGTCGACGAGCACCTCGACGCGCCCGTTCACGCCACCCGGTCGCGGCGCCGCGATGACGATCGCCACTCGTGCGCGCTTCTTGGCGGACACGGTCGTCGGGGACAGCGAGATGCTCGCGATGGACCGGACCTTCGCGATCCGAACCGCCACCGCGGCCGACGTACCGCTGAGGCCGCCCCGGCTCGCGGTCACCACGACGCCGATGAGATGGCCGATGTCACCGATGGCCGGGACATAGGTCGCCCCCGTCGCGCCACCCAGATCGGCACCGTCGCGGGTCCACTGGTAGGCGTAGGAGGTCGGCGCGTTCTGCCAGCTGCCGCGGTTGACGGTGAGCCGGGACAGGGCCGAGGCGGTGCCCGTGACGCGGGGACGGCTGATCGCGTACGGCGCTCCCGCGCTGCTCGTGGGGTTGTGGAAGGTGAAGACGTGCCAGGGCGAGGCGACCAGGTCGTGACCGGCCGCGTCGATGGGGACGATCCGCCACATCCACATGGTGCCGTCGACCGGCAGCTTGGTCGGGGTCCAGGTCAGTGCGGAGGTCGTCTGGTTCTCGGCGGTGCCGCCGCCCGGGTAGGCCTGCTTCTCGAAGCGATAGCTGACCGCGTCCGCAGAGGCGGGCCAGGTGAAGGTGTAGCTCGCCGGGGAGAGCTGGGCGTTGTCGGTCGGCGCCGAGATGTCGAAGGCCGAAGGAGTCACGTTGAAACGCGATGCTGTGGCGGGGCCTTCGGCCGACCAGGCACTGAGGCGTCCGGTTGCGTCGACGCGTTGGACTCGCCACAGATAGGCGCCGCGGACGAAGGGCGTCGTCACGCTGTACGTCGACTGCAGGGTGCTCGCGCTGAGCACCTTGTTCGACGGCCCGAACGACGAGCCGTCGAACTTGTAGACCTCGACGTTGTAGGACTTCGTGTTGATCGTCGGGTTCCACGTGAATGTCGTCGCCGGTGGCACGGTCGTGCCGTTGACCGGTGAGATCGGCGTCGGCGCGATGGCGCGTTTGTCGAAGCTCGCCGTGGCGCTCCACTTCAGGGGGTTGTTGCTGCCGTCGTAGGCCTGCACCCGCCAGTAGATCGGGCCATCGGGATAGGTGGTCGTGTAGCTGGTGAAGGTGGTCTGGTCGACGGTGGCATTGTCGAGAGTCGTGGAGAAGTCCGGCTTGGTCGAGGTCTGCACGCGGTAGTAGCGCGCCTCGACCCCCGGCGCGTCCGCGACCGATCCGCCACCGGCGTTGCTCGTGGTGTCGAGGTAGTCGGTCCAGTCGAAGGTCACGTTGTCGTTGGTGACCAGCGACTGTGCCGGCGAAGCACCGGTTCCGGTCGTGCAGAGCGGATTCTGGTCCGGGAGACCGTCATGTGCGGTCGTGACCCGGCACAACTGGACGCCCTTGCTGAGCACACTGAACTGGGCCGGTGCAGAGGCCGGGCTGATGTAGGTGCCGAGACAGGTCCCGTGCGTGTTCTTGGCGCAGGCCTTGATCGCGATCCAGTAGGACTGGCCCGCCTGACTGTCCGCGAGCTCCTGGGGGAGTGCCCACACGTTGCCCGCCGTCACTGTCTGGACGGTCGACGGGTAGGGATTCGACAGGGCCTG
>JASLCW010000463.1 GCA_030151765.1 Marmoricola sp. | reverse complement strand
GCGCGCTGGTCGCCGCCGGACTGCCGCTGCTGCTCACCCTCGCCGGCCTGGTCGCCTCGGCCGGATCACTGGTGCTGATCAACCACCTCGTGCCCGTCTCCATCTGGGCGATGAACTTCGCGATGATGTTCGCGCTCGCCCTCGGCATCGACTACGCACTCTTCATCGTCGTGCGCTATCGCGCGGCCCGCGCCGTACCCGGGACGACGCGGGAGCGTGCCGTCGCCGAGACGATGGACACCGCCGGCAAGGCCGTCCTGCTGTCCGGCCTCACCGTGCTGGTCTCCCTGTCCGCGGTCGAGATCGTGCCCTCACCCTCGTTCCGCTCCATGGCCGGCGGCATCATGCTCGCCGTCGTCTTCGTCCTCGCCGCCACGCTCACCCTGCTGCCACTCGTTCTCGGCAGGCTCGACACCCGGGTGAACAAGCTCGCGCTCCCCTGGTCGCGGATCGCGGAGCACCGCTCTCCCGCCTTCGCGGCCTGGGGTGAGCGGCTCTGGCGTCGTCCGCTCGCGTACGGCGGCGCCGCACTGATCGTCCTGATCGCCCTCGCCGCACCGATCCTGGGCCTACGGACGTCGATGCCGTCGATCAAGGTGCTCCCGACGGACGCGCCGGCGCGGGTCGGCTACGACCGGGTCCAGCAGGCCTTCGGCACCGGCGCACCCGGCACCCTTCAGATCCTCGCCCCCACGGCCCGAGCGAAGGCCGCGACCAAGGTGGTGGGAACCGATCCGGACATCGTCGCCGCGACACCCGCCATGCCCGCGACCGACGACTCGCCGTACGTGCTGATCCAGGCCACCCCGAAGGTCGATCCCTCCGACCCCGCACTGTCGGCGGTCGTCGACCGGCTCCGTGCCGACCTACCCGCCGGAGCGCTCGTCGGTGGCGCCGCGGTCGAGAATCTCGACCTGAAGGCGCAGCTCGACCGATCCACCCCCTGGGTGATCGGCACCGTGCTCGGCCTGGGCTTCCTGTTGCTGCTGATCGCCTTGCAGGCGCCACTGATCGCGCTGTTGGGCACCCTCGCCAGCCTGCTCTCCACGGCAGCCGCCTTCGGCGTCGCGCGCCTGGTCTTCCAGGACGGGCACCTGAGCGGTCTGTTCGGCTTCGAACCGCAGGGCTTCCTCGACGCCTGGGCGCCGGTCTTCTTCTTCGCGATGATCTTCGCGATCGCGATGGACTACACGGTCTTCCTGCTGGCTTCGGCCAAGGAGCACTGGGAGAAGTCCGGCGACGCCCGCGAGGCCATGGTCGGCGCGGTCGCCCATTCGGGACGCGTGATCTTCGCCGCCGGAGCGGTCATGGTGGCGGTCTTCTTCACCTTCTCGCTCTCCGGCCCCCTGCCTCCCAAGGAGATGGGGGTGATCCTCGGCGTCGCCGTACTGCTCGATGCCTTCCTGGTCCGGCTGGTGTTGCTGCCGGCCCTCCTCCGACTGACCGGCCGGGCCGCTTGGGCCTGCCCCGCCTGGCTCCGCCGGGTGCTACCCGCCGTCCGCTTCTCACACTGATTCACACGAAAGGAAGATCCATGTCCGAGAACCCCTCACCCCACGGCAAGGCCGTCCTGCGCGACCTCGCTCCCCTGCACCGCGATCTGCGCCGGGCGATCCCCGACGTGTACGCCGGCTTCGGCGCACTGTCCCAGGCCGCCTTCGCCGAGGGCGCGCTCGATCGTCGTACCAAGGAACTGATCGCGCTGGCCATCGGTGTCGTCGAGGGTTGCGACGGCTGCATCGCCTCACACGGTCAGGCGGCGGCCCGCGCCGGCGCGACCCGCGAGGAGGCCGCCGAGGCGATCGGCGTCACCTTCCTGATGCACGGCGGCCCGGCCACCATCCACGGCGCTCGCGCCTACGACGCCTTCTGCGATTTCGCCGACGCCCTCGAGGCCGGCGAGAAATCCGCCTGAGCGAGAGGAATCACCCGATGTGTCGACCTACCCGCTGCAAGACCTGCGGCAAGACCACCTGGGCCGGCTGCGGCCAGCACGTCGCCGACGTACGCGCGATGGTGCCCGCGGACAACTGGTGCCCGGGCCACGACGACTCCGCGCGCAAGGGCCTGCTCGGCCGGCTTCTCGGGCGCTGAGCTGTCAGGAACGATTCAGCGCCACTGCCTCGCGGACCAGTGCGACGAAGGCGTCTTCGTCGAGCTCGTCGCCCTCGAAGATGTCGAGGGCTCGACGGACCCCGCCCTCACGGCCGTCGTTGAAGAGGCCCGAAGGATCCTCGAGGGAGCCGCCCTTGGCGAAGGTGACCTTCACCTTGTCCTTGTAGGTCTCGACGGTGCAGATCATGCCCTCGCAGGTGAACGTGGGGACGCCGTCGGGGTTGGAGGCCTTGCGCCACTTGGCCTCTTCGAGGACCTCGGGTTCGGCCTTCACGATGAGGGATCGCACCCGCTCGACCATGTCACTGCGCCAGTCAGCCATGTCGTGACCCTACCCACGATCACGCGACGCGGGCGGCTGCCCCGGTGCATAGTCTCGGCATGGCTTATGCAGACCAGCCGGAATGGCGCGCCGTCGAGGCCTTCCTCCCTGCCGAGTACCACCTCACCCCGGGCAGCGAGCCCGCCGAGGAGTGGTGGGAGCACGAAGGCCACCGGATCCACCTGGACACCTACCGCAGTCCCGCGGCACCGGTGAAGGTGATCCTCTTCCACGGCGTCGGTACCAACGGGCGGCAACTCTCCCTGATCCTCGGTCGCCCGCTGGCGGATCGCGGCTTCGAGACGATCGCGGTGGACATGCCGACGTACGGCGTCACCGAGGTCGCGCCCGGCGCCCTGGTCCGGTACGACGACTGGGTGCGGATCGGCTCGGAACTGATCGATGCCGAGCTGGCGAGGGATGCCGAGCTGGGCAAGGACAGGCCGATCGTGCTCTACGGGCTTTCGGCGGGCGGCATGGAGACCTATCACGTGGCGGCGGTGAACGGGAGGGTCGCCGGCATCGTCGGGATGACCTTCCTCGACCAGCGGTCATTGCGCGTGCGGGTCGAGACGGCCTTCGACCCGGTGACCGGCCTCGTCGGCGCGACCGTCATGAAGACGCTCGCCCGCACTCCCCTGCGCGGCGTGCGACTGCCGATGCGGCTCGTCAGCAAGATGCGCGCGCTGGTGAACGACCGCCGAGCCAAGCGGGTCTTCTACAAGGACCGGACCTCGGCCGGCAACAGTGCGACCATCGCCTTCCTCGACTCCTACCTGAACTATCAGCCGGTCACCGAGCCCGCCGACTTCGACGTCTGCCCCGTTCTGCTCACGCAGCCCGCGGCGGACCGCTGGACGCCCCGGCACCTCTCGGAGCCCTTCCTCGCTCAGATCACCAAGGTGCCGGTGACCACCGTGATGCTCGAGAACGCAGGCCACTACCCGCTGGAGCAGCCCGGCCTCGACCAGATGGTCGCGGCGATCGCGGACTTCTGCAGCGAGCGCGAGGCCGCCGGCGGAAGCTGATGAAGCGCCGGGAGGCGGTATTGTGTCGGCCCGGTCCGCTCTACTGGCCCGCGTGACGACGGAAGCAACCACGAGCCAGGACGCAACACCAGCCCAACTCCACGAACTCATCAGCCTTCGGCTCCGCGATGAGTCCGAGTCGGTACGACGGTCCGTGTCCCTCGTAGCGGAGCTTCTCGGCTCGGCGGCCGTCGGCGTGGAGTCGCCAACGGAATTCACGTGTCGACATCTCGACCTCCATCCCGACGAGGTGGTCGCTGAGACATTCACTGCGACTTCGGTCTTCGCCCAATCGGTCGGCGCCGTACTTGCCGATCTGATCGACGAGTATCGCCCTCAGGTCGGCCCGGGCGATGTTGACGAACGTCCCGAGTGGCGCCGAGTCGAACTCGACGACGAGCACCTCAGCGTCCCCGCGCAGATCTCCCTCCACTTCGGCCCCGGCACCCTAGTGACGCCGGGCGTCGTGGTCCGCCTGCGCGAACATTCGTTCTCGCTCAACAAGACCATGCTGTCGGTTCACACGAGCACTGCCGACCGCGCCTTCGCCGACGAGGTCCTGGCCATGATTCTCGAGCGCGCCCGAGGTGGCCGGAATCTCTTCCGAGGCAGATTCGTCCGAGCACGAGTCGAGGGTGCGAGCCTCACCTTCGAGGTGATCGCCACTCCCACTGTTCATCGCGATGAGCTCGTCCTTCCGGCAGAGGTCTGGCGAGAACTCGACCTGAACATCTCAGCTACGACGACGAATGCGTCCTTGATGGACAAAGCTGGCCTCGGCACTCGCCGCGGGATCCTGCTCGCCGGACCTCCGGGCGTAGGGAAGACGGCGATCAGTCGACTCATCGGCACCGAGCTTGTCGGGCCCTTCACGGTGATCGTGACGGACGCACGCGCCGCCGCGGATTGCCTGCCCAGCATCTACCGTGAGACCGTCGAACTCGGCCCTACGGTAATCGTGCTGGAAGACATCGATCTCTATTTGGCCGATCGCCGCGACAGCAACCGTCGCGGAAGTGCCTTGGCCGATTTCCTCGCTGTCATGGATGGAACCGAGAACTACGACCATGTCCTCACGGTCGCCACCACCAACGATCCGGAGGTACTCGACAAGGCAGCAGTCCGATCCGCGCGTTTCGACACCGTCATCGACATCGCCTTCCCGGACCGCTCCGCCCTCTCGGCAATCCTCCAGAGCTATCTCATCCGAGCCGAGCGCCTCGACTCCGTCGATGTCGACGCCGTGGTCGCAGCGCTGCCCGCCAAGGTCAGCGGCGCCGATGTCCGCGAGATCGTCCGCCGCACCCTCCTCACCTGCGGCGCGGAGTTCTCAACCCGCGACATGCTCGCCGCCATCGAGTCCGGGCGCTGGCGGCCGGCGAATCTCGTCGGGGACTACCTCTAGCAGTTCTCGAGGGTCGCTGCGCAAGCTCCCCACGAATTGTTGGCACTAGCGGACTCAGGCCGAAGGCCACGCAATCGCGTCGGCTTCAGGTTCGTCGGGTGAATCTGATGTCGCCGTTGGGGAGGTGGTCGTGGAGGTAGCGGTCGTCGTGGATGTGG
>JASLCW010000139.1 GCA_030151765.1 Marmoricola sp. | reverse complement strand
GCCTTCCTCTGGGAAAGCCCCCACGGCATGAACTTCCTGACCTACCAAGGCCAAACCATCGACCTGAACTGACTCGCCGGTGCGTGTCTGCGCGCCTCTTGTGCCGCGGATAACTGCGCCCAGACGACCGGGATCCGCGGCACATACGAGCACAGCAGAGCCAGAAGGAACACCCCTGCGTCGGGGTGCGTGCCGCCGTAACCACAGGGCGTAACCCCAGCCGGACGGCGAAGCCAAAAGACCTCAGCGCCCACCCATCGCCGCCTCAGCCGCGGCGGCGCAGAAGCAATGCAGCGAGGGCGGTCTCGGCGACCATGAGCACCGCATTCGTCGGGTCGGGAAGGCGCTTCTCCATCAAGCTCGACACCACCCTGCCCGAGGCGAAACTGGCGGTGATCACGCCGATCCCGTGGCGCGAGGACGGGGAGCTGACGAGCAGGGCCGCGGCGGCGAGCGGCATGCCGCCGTACACGGCGCGGACCTCGGAGCGGGCGGTGAAGTTCTCCGCCGAGCCGCCCATAGTGCGCGGGATCAGGCGGGGGTCGGCGAAGGCGGCCAGGCCGAGGCCGGCGTAGGAGGCTGCTGCGATCAGGGTCGACTTGTCCATGCCCCAATCGTGACCCGCTCACCAGAACACCGCATCCGACCGCGGTAGGAAGGTGCGGGAGGATGCGTCCATGACTGCGTACTGGGTGAGTGTCTACAAGGAGATCCGCGACGAGCAGAAGATGGCCGCCTACGCCGCGCTGGCCGCGCCGGCACTGACCGGGGCCGGTGGCCGCTTCATCGCCCGTGGCCTGCCGACGCAGGCCTACGAGGCGGGCGACCTGGGCCGAGTCGTCCTGATCGAGTTCGACTCCGTCGAGGCCGCCGTGGCCGCACACGACAGCCCGGCGTACCAGGAAGCGCTCGCCGCCCTCGGTGACGGCGCCGTCCGCGACATCAGGATCGTCCCCGGCGCCTGACGACCGCATCCACAGACCCGGTGACCAGCGCCACAGCGCCAGGTGGCCGAATCGGGTCTAGCGTTGACAACGGTCCGGGGACTCCATCAGGGAGCCTCGAGATGACGAGGAGTTCAACCATGTCCGAAGAAACCGCGCCGTACGGCGGCGGGGCGGGCGCCACTCCGGCACCTGCCCGCAAGCGGATCCGCACGCACCACCTGCGCGAGATGAAGGAGCGCGGCGAACGCTTCGCCATGCTCACCAGCTACGACATGTACACCGCCGAGATCTTCGACGAGGCCGGGGTCGAGGTGCTGCTCGTCGGCGACTCGGCGAGCAACAATGTCTTCGGCAATGCCACCTCCCTGCCGGTGACGGTCGACGAACTGCTCCCCCTGACACGCGCCGTCGCTCGCTCGGCCAAGCACGCGCTGGTCGTCGGCGACCTGCCCTTCGGCTCCTACCAGGCCAGCCCGGAGCAGGGCTATCTGACGGCGGCTCGCTTCATGAAGGAGGGCGGCGCCCACTGCGTGAAGCTCGAGGGCGGCGTCGAGATGGTCCCGCAGATCGAGCGGATGACCCGGGGCGGCATCCCGGTGATGGCGCACATCGGCTTCACCCCGCAGTCCGAGCACGCCCTCGGCGGCTACCGGGTGCAGGGACGCGGCGACGCCGCCGAGCGGGTGCTGCGCGATGCACGCGCGGTGCAGGAGGCGGGTGCCTTCGCGGTCGTCATGGAGATGGTCCCCGGTGACGTCGCCGAGCAGGTGACCAAGGAGCTCACCATCCCCACCATCGGCATCGGCGCCGGCGCCGGCTGCGACGGGCAGGTGCTGGTCTGGCAGGACGCCTTCGGCCTGCGTACCGGCAAGATGCCGCGCTTCGTCAAGCAGTACGCCGATCTGCGCAGCGTGCTGCACGACGCTGCCCGTGCCTACGCCGACGAGGTCCGCGGAGGTTCCTTCCCGGACGCGGACCACACCTTCTGAGGATTGAGAGCGGCACCGGCCGGGTAGGTTCACCTTTCCCGGCCGGTGCGGTTCGGGATCGTTCTCGAGGAGTTCCCGTGCGCCCCATCCGTCTTGCCCTGCCCCTCGCCGCTGCCTGCGCGGCGGCCGCCCTGACCAGCGTCCCCGCCCAGGCGGCGACGGTCGTCGACTGCTCGACCGGACCGGTCACCCTGGCCGAGAGCGTCACGACGTACACGCTGACCGGCACCTGCTCGACCGTCGTCGTACCGTCGAGCAATACCCGGGTCACGCTCACCTCGGCGAGCCTGGTCCGGGTCACCGGCGGCAACGACGTGGTGGTCGCCAGCGGCCGGATCGGACGGGTCGAGATGCTCGGCGCCACCTCGACGGTGCGCGCCGCCTCCGCCGGTACGGCGCTGCTCCGCAACGGCAATCAGCAACTCCGGCTGACCGGGAAGATCGGCGTCGCCGTGATCCGCGGCGCCAATTCGCTGGTGAAGGCGAAGAGCGCGAAGCGGGTCGAGGTGCGCAGCTCCAACGACACCGTCCGGCTCACCTGGCTCAAGAAGCTCGTGATCCGCGGCCACAACAACCTGGCCGTGGTGAAGAAGGGCAAGACCAAGGTCTCGGTGAAGGGCGCCAACAACGTGGTCCGCGTCCATCACCGCGTCCGCTAGCGTTTGCGCTTCTCGCGGGGGCGCTGCTGGAGCTCGATCGGCGTACCGACGAAGCCGTACTCCTCGCGCAGCCGCCGCTCCACGAACCGCAGGTACGACGCCTCCAGCTTGCCCGACGTGAAGAGCACGAAGGTCGGCGGCGACGTCTGGGCCTGGGTCCCGAAGAGGATCCGGGGCTGCTTGCCCCCGCGCACCGGGTGCGGGTGCTCGGCGACCAGGCGGCCGAGGAAGGCGTTGAGCGAACCGGTGCCGACGCGGGTCTCCCAGCCCTCCAGCGCGGCATCGAGCGCGGGGACGAGCCGGTCGATGTGCCAGCCGGTGCGCGCGGTGATGTTGATCCGCGGCGCCCACTGCACCTGGACCAGCTCACGCTCGTACTCGCGCTCCAGATAGAAGCGGCGCTCCTCGTCGACCAGGTCCCACTTGTTGAAGGCGATGACGAGGGCGCGGCCGGAGTCGCGGACGGTCTGGATGATCCGCATGTCCTGCTCGGAGATCGACTGCGACCCGTCGATGATCAGGACGGCCACCTCGGCCCGCTCGATCGCGGTGCCGGTGCGCAACGAGGCGTAGTACTCGTGTCCCGACGCGGTCTTCACCCGCTTGCGGATCCCGGCGGTGTCGATGAAGCGCCAGGTGCGGCCGTTGAGCTCCACCAGTTCGTCGACCGGGTCGACGGTCGTGCCGGAGGCGTCGTCGACGA
This sequence comes from Marmoricola sp., assembly GCA_030151765.1. Lineage (GTDB taxonomy): Bacteria > Actinomycetota > Actinomycetes > Propionibacteriales > Nocardioidaceae > Marmoricola. Next base: position 6,421 of record JASLCW010000139.1, on the reverse strand, counting down.
CCACCCGGTTCTCCCCCGCCAGCTTGTTGAGCAGCGAGGACTTGCCGACATTGGGGCGGCCGATGATGGCGATCCGGCGCGGCCCGCCGACCTCCTCGAAGGACTGCTCGGGCAACTCCGGGAGCGCGGCCAGGCAGGCGTCGAGCAGGTCACCGGAACCGCGGCCGTGCACGGCGGAGACCGGATAGGGCTCGCCGAGGCCGAGATTCCACAGACCGGCCGACTCGGCCTCGATGCGGGCGTCGTCGACCTTGTTGGCGGCGAGGACGACCGGCTTCTTCGACTTGCGCAGCACCCGGACGACGGCCTCGTCGGCGTCGGTGATGCCCACGGTCGCGTCGACCACGAAGAGCACCGCGTCGGCGGCGGCCACGGCGAGCTCGGCCTGGGCAGCGATCTGCTCGGCCAGACCCTGGGCGTCGGGGTCCCAGCCGCCGGTGTCGACGACCGTGAAGGCACGGCCGTTCCAGCTGGCGTCGTACGAGACCCGGTCGCGGGTGACACCCGGGCGGTCCTCGACGACGGCCTCGCGGCGGCCGATGATCCGGTTCACCAGCGTGGACTTGCCCACGTTGGGTCGGCCGACCACCGCCAGGATGGGGGTGGGGGCACTACTCGTCATGGGGATCTCCTTCTGGAACCGGCCCGGGTAATTGCATGCCGGTTGCGTCAACCGCGGAACGCATCGTGGCCAGCATGGCATTCCGGACCTGCGATGTGGCCTCGCGCACCTCGGCGACGCGCCGGGGCCAGGGTTGTGCCTCGAAGTGCACGGGCTCGCCGTAGCTGAAGACGATCCGGCTCCCCCGCGGCGGCAGCGCGCCGCTGCGGGCACCGGGGAGCCGGGTGCCGAGGATGCTCAGGGGTACGACGGTAGCGCCGGTCGCCAGCGCGAAATAGCCGACGCCGGGATGGCACGAGACCAGCTCGCCGGCACCGCGGCCGCCCTCCGGGAAGATCCCGAGTACGCCGCCGTCCCGGAGCACCTTGACAGCCCCGCGGACCGACACGGGATCGGCCTCGCCGCGTCGTACCGGGATCTGGCCGGTCCAGTCGAGCAGGTGCCCGACGACACCGTGGAACATCTCGCTCTTGGTGAGCAGGTGCGCCGGCCGCGGGCTGATGATCGCCACCAGCGGTCCGTCCAGGAAGCCGATGTGATTGCCGGCGATGATCACCGGACCCTCCGCCGGTACGTTCTCGAGGCCGCGCAGGCCCACGTCGAACCAGCCGCGCATCAGCGCCTGCGCCAGCGGCCTCGCCGAGCGCAGCAGCCAGCTCGCCGGGGCGTCCTTCTTGGTCGTGCGCGGTAGATCGGCACGACCTACCGTCGTACTCAAGGTTCTAGGCCGTCTCCGCCAGGGCGACGACCGCGTCGACGACCTGCGCCAGCGTGAAGGCGGTGGTGTCGAGGTGGATGGCACCCGCGGGCATGGTCAGCGGAGCGGCGGCGCGCGTGGAGTCGATCTTGTCCCGGCGCAGCAGGTCGGCCTGGGTGGCGGCGACATCGCCACCTTCCTCCTCGGCCGTGCGACGCGCGGCACGGGCCGCAGCGTCCGCGGTCAGGTAGACCTTCAGTCGCGCGTCGGGGACCACCACGGAGCCGATGTCCCGGCCCTCGACGACGATGCCGCCGGCACCGTCCGCGCCGATGATGGACCGCTGCAGCTCGAGCAGCCGCTGCCGAACAGCCGGCACGGCGGCGACCGCACTGACCGCCTTGGTGGTCTCCTCGCTGCGGATCGCCTCGGCGACGTCCTCGCCGTCGACGGTGATGGTCGGCGCCATCGGGTCCGTGCCGGAGACGATCACCGGCTCGTCCGCCCGCGCCGCGATCGCGGCGGGGTCGTCGAGGTTCACGTCGTGACGCAGCATCCAGACCGTGATCGCCCGGAACTGCGCGCCGGTGTCGAGATAGCGCAGGCCGAGCTTGGCGGCGACTCCGCGCGAGGTGCTCGACTTGCCGGACCCCGAGGGGCCGTCCATCGCGATCACGATGTCGGCGGGAACTGAGGCGTGGGCTGCGCTGGACACCCGCCGAATCTTACCGGTGCGCGCGCCAGCCCCTGTCCTCCAGCGCGGTGACGAGGCTCTCGGTGGCATTGGCGGCCACGACGACCTCGACGAGACCGACCGGGCGGCCCGGATCGTGCTCGATGCGCAGGTCCTCGAGGTTGACGCCGGCCTCGCCGACGTCGGCGAGCAGCCGGGCCAGCTCGCCCGGGGTGTCGGGGACGGCCACGAAGACGGTGCCCATGTCGATCGGCGGACCGCCGTGCTTGGCCGGAATCATCCGGGTGCCGTCTCCCCCGCGTGCCAGGATCACCTCGAGCACCTCGTCGGGATCGACCTCGGTCTCCCCGCCGATCGCCGCGATCACCCCGTCGAGGCGGCGGCGTACGTCGAGCAGGACCTCGCTCACCGCGGAGCCGTTGGCGCGGATGATCTGCCCGTAGAGAGCCGGATCGCCGGCCGCCACCCGGGTGACGTCACGGACACCCTGGCCGCTGAGCACGAGATGCTCCGGCTGGGCGTCGTTGAGCTGCCCGGCGGCGAGCGCGGCCAGCAGATGCGGCACATGGGAGGTGCGGGCGACGGCCCGGTCGTGCTCGACCGGGGAGAGCCGCACCGGCTCGGCACCGCAGGTCCGGGCCAGGTTGTCGATGAGGTCGACCGCCGCCGGATCGGCGTGCACGTGCGGCGTGACCGCCCAGGAGCGGCCCTCGAAGAGCGTGGCCGTCCCGGCCAGCGGCCCGGAGCGCTCACTGCCGGCCATCGGGTGCGAGCCGACGTAACGGGCCAGCGTGGCCTCGGAGACGCGATCGCCGATCTCGGCGAGCGGGCGCGCCTTCACCGAAGCCACGTCGGTGACGATCCCGGTGCCGTCGAGCGCGTCGACGACCGCGTCGGCGATGTGGTCCGGCGGTACGGCGACGACGACGAGGCGCGGATCGCCACCGGCGTACGGCGTACCCGCACCCAGGCCGGAGGCGGTGCGGACGTGCTCGTTGTTGAGATCGCTGAGCCAGACCTCGACGCCCGCGCGACCCAGGGCCAGCCCGATCGAGGTGCCGAGGAGACCGGCGCCGACGATGTGGACGGGACCCAGCTGCTCACTCATCGGGCAGGGCCTCATCGGGTAGGGCCTGCACATTCGTCAGGTCGCGGCGCAGTGCGGCGGCGCCGTGCATGTAGACGTGGGTGATGTCGGCGCGGCTCCGGTCGGTCTCGACATGGGCCATCAGCCGCACCACCCGGGGCATCGAGCCCTCGATCTCCAGCTCCCGGGCACATACGAGCGGTACGTCGTGGAAGCCCAGCTGGCGGGCGGCGTACGCCGGGAACTCCGAGGTCAGGTCCGAGGTCGCGGTGAACAGGATCGAGATGAAGTCGTCGACGGTGAGGTCATTGGCGCTCATCACCCCCCGGACCATCTCGGTGACGCGGTCGAGCAGGTGCTCGCGCTCGTCGACCTCGAGTTGAGTGGCTCCCCTGATCGCACGGACGGACATGGTCCGAGCCTAACGTCGGCGGCGGACTAGAGGCTCGCCGCGTCCAGCAGGTCGCCGATCTCGCTCGCGCTCAGCTCACGCAGCTGGCCGGACCGGAGCTGGCCGATCGCGACCGGACCGATCCGGGTGCGGGTCAGCCTCTTGACCGGGTGGCCGACGTGGGCGAGCAACCGGCGCACGATGCGATTGCGCCCCTCGTGGATGACCAGCTCGACGATCGCGCGCTCCTTGGCCCCACTGCGCTGTTTGCTCAGCACCCGCACTTTCGAGACCGCGACCGGACCGTCCTCCAGCGTCACCCCGTCGCGCAGCCTGGCCAGCGTCGCCGTCGTCGGTACGCCGTCGACCTCGGCGACATAGGTCTTGTCCACCTCGTACGACGGATGCGCCAGTCGCTGGGCGAAGTCCCCGTCATTGGTGAGGATCAGCAGCCCGTCCGTGTCGGTGTCGAGACGGCCGACATGGAAGAGCCGTTCGGGCCGGTCGCCCACGAAGTCGCTCAGATTGCGACGACCCTCGGGATCCGACATCGTCGAGACGACACCGCGCGGCTTGTTGAGCACGAGGTAGACGTGTGCGCTCACCGGCGGCAGCCGGCGGCCGTCCACCCGGATCACCGCGGTCCGCGGATCCACCTTGGTGCCCAGCCGGGTGACAATCTCGCCGTCGACCTCGACGAGCCCGTCGAGCATCAGCTCCTCGCACTTGCGGCGGCTGCCGACACCGGACTGGGCGAGCAGCTTCTGCAGCCGGATCAGCCCGTCGTCCGTCCCGTCCTCAGGCATCCTCGGCCAGGCTCTCCCCGCCGAACTCAGCCTCCAGGTCGAGGTCGTCCATGTCGGGCATGAAGGGTGCCAGCTCGGGCAGCTCCTCCAGCGAGGTGACGCCGATCCGCTCCAGGAAGTAGTTGGTGGTCCGGTACAGGTGCGCGCCGGTCTCCTGGTCGGTGCCGGCCTCCTCGACGAGACCGCGGTTGACCAGCGTGCGCATGACGCCGTCGACGTTGACCCCGCGAATCGCGGAGACGCGGGCCCTGCTGACCGGCTGCCGGTAGGCGACCACCGCCAGGGTCTCCAGGGCCGCCTGGGTCAACCGTGCCTGCTGACCGTCGAGGACGAACTGCTCGACGACCGGGGCGAACTCGTCGCGGGTGTAGTAGCGCCAGCCGCCGGCGACATTGCGCAGGTCGAATCCGCGGCGCTGCTCGGCGTACTCCTCGGCGAGCGCAGCGAGCGCCTCGCGCACCTGGGGCACCGGATAGCCCAGCACCGTCGCCAGCGCGGTCTCGCCCAGCGGCTGGTCGGCGACCATCAGCACGGCCTCGAGCGCCGGCCGCAGGTCCGCCATCGGTACCGCGAGCGACTCCGAGTCCGACTCGGCCTCCACAATCTCGGCCTCGGTCTCCACTGTCTCGGTCATGCCTCTACTTCCTCGGGAAGGTCCTCGGGGTCCTGTTCATCCGCCTCGGCCAGCGGGAGCGGCGCATCGGGCTCACCACCGTCGAACTCGTCGGTGATCTCGACGTCGCTGTCCTCGTCGCCGGTCCAGCGGATGGTCAGCTCGCCCAGCGGGTTGATCTGGTCGAAGGCCACCACGCCCTCGCGGAAGAGCTCCAGGAGCGCCAGGAAGCGCGCCACCCGGTGGATGGTGTCCGGTGCGTCGGCCACCAGCGCCCGGAAGGTCAGGGTGCCACTGGTGCGCAGCGAGGCCACCACCACCCCGGCCTGCTCCCGCACGCTGACCGAGGGGGCGTGGATGTGCGCGAGGGTGAGCTCGAGCTCCGGCTTGGGAGTGAGCGCCTTCGCCGCGAGCTGGGCGAAGTCGTCGAGTCCGAGTCCGATCAGCACCTCGGGCAGCAGGGTCGCGAAGCGCTCCTCGAGACCGACCGCCCGCGGGAAGCGCTTCTCCTCGACCTCCATGCGCGTGGCGAGGATGTCCGCCACCTGCTTGTAGGCGCGGTACTGCAGCAGCCGCGCGAAGAGCAGGTCGCGCGCCTCCAGCAGCGCCAGGTCCTCCTCGTCCTCGATCTCGGCCTGCGGCAGCAGCCGGGCCGCCTTGAGGTCGAGCAGGGTCGAGGCGACCAGCAGGAAGGAGGTGGTCTGCTCCAGGTCCCAGGGCTCCGCCTCGCCGTCGGCGCCGGACTGGCCGAGCCGGACGAAGGCGATGAACTCGTCGGTCACCTTCGACAGCGAGACCTCGGTGATGTCGAGCTTGTGCTTGCCGATCAGTTGCAGCAGCAGGTCGAAGGGACCCTCGAAGTTGTCCAGGCGTACGGCGAAGCCGCTGCCGAACTCCCCTTCGCCGGAGTCGGCCTCCACTGCGGCCTCGGCGACCTGCGCCGTCATCGACCGCTCACGAGGCCGTCAGCCGCTGCACGATCGCACTCCGCTCGCCGCTCTCGTCGAGCTCAGCCAGGGCGATCGCGATCGCCTCACGCACCAGCCGGCCGCGGTCGACGGCCAGGCCGTGCTCGCGACGCAGCGAGAGCCGGGCGTGCTCGAGTTCGATCAGTTCGTCGGCGGTCACGTAGACGGTCATCTTCTCGTCGTGCCGGACCCGCCCGCTGGTACGACGCGAGCCGGCCGACTCAGGAGTGGGATCCGGGGCCGCGGCAAGCTTCCCCGGCTTGCCCGACCCCACCTCCCCCTCCGTGTCAGTGGGCCGGAAGAGGTCGTCGGCGGTGGGCATGCTCACGCGTCGTGCCACCGGGCCGTCACCTCCTTGGCGAGCTGCCGGTAGGAGTCCGCGCCGGGCGAGCTCGAGGCATAGCTGGTGATCGGCTCGCCGGCGACGGTCGAGTCGTAGAACTTCACGGTCCGCCGGATGACGGTGTGGAAGACGTTGTCGCACCTCGCCTCGACCAGGCGCTCCATGACCTCGCGGCCGTGCAGCGTGCGGCCGTCGTACAT
>JASLCW010000137.1 GCA_030151765.1 Marmoricola sp. | reverse complement strand
TACACGACGTGGATCGAGACCGACTTCGTCAACAACATCGCGCCGTACGCCGGTGGAGCGGCCGACGCCGAGGAGCCGGAGGAGCGCCAGAAGGTGACCGTCGAGGTCGGCGGTCGCCGCATCGAGGTCGTCCTCCCGGCCGGTCTCGGCGGCATCGGCAGCGCGCCCGCAGGGGCCAAGAAGCCGAAGCGCGCGGCCGGCAAGAAGGCCGGTGCCGCCGCCTCGGGCGACTCCGTGACCAGCCCGATGCAAGGCACCATCGTCAAGGTCGCCGTCGAGGAGGGTGCCGAGGTCGCCGAGGGCGATGTCATCGTCGTCCTCGAGGCGATGAAGATGGAGCAGCCGCTCAAGGCGCACAAGGCCGGCGTGGTCACCGGCCTCACCGCCGAGGTCGGCGCGACCGTGGGCAATGACGAGGTGATCTGCGAGCTCAAGTAGCTCGCAGGGGTTAGGTTAGGGTAACTTCAATCAGGTTCACCTAACTTCTCCTCCGGGGGTCCCCTTGCTGCCCACCTTCGTCATCGGTCTGCGCGAAGGCCTCGAGGCCGCGCTGATCGTCGGCATCATCGCCGCCTTCCTGCGCAAGCAGGGCCGGCCGGAGTTGATGCGACAGATGGCGGTCGGCGTGGCCGCGGCGATCGCGATCTGTATCGCCGTCGGCGTCGGGCTGGAGCTCTTCTCGCGGAACCTCCCGCAGCGCCAGCAGGAGGGGCTCGAGACCGTCATCGCACTCCTCGCCGTCGGCATGGTCACCTACATGGTGGTCTGGATGAAGGAGCACTCGCGGAGCCTCAAGGGCGACCTCGAGTCGATGACCGCGCAGGCTCTCGACGGCGGCAAGGGCCAGCTGGCCATGGTCGTGATGGCCTTCCTCGCCGTGCTCCGCGAGGGCTTCGAGACCGCGGTCTTCCTGGTGGCCGCCTTCAACGAGTCCGGTTCGGGATCCAGCGCGCTCACCGGCGCGCTCCTGGGCATCGCGGTGGCCGTGGTCCTCGGCTACGGCATCTACCGCGGCGGCGTACGGATCAACCTGTCCAAGTTCTTCCGCGCCACCGGCGTCGTCCTGGTGCTGGTCGCCGGCGGCCTCCTCGTGAGCGCGATCCACACCGCGCACGAGGCCGGCTGGCTCAACATCGGCCAGAACCAGATGCTCGACCTCTCCTGGCTGGTCCGGCCCGGCACGGTGCTCTCGTCCTTGCTGACCAGCATGCTCGGCCTCTGGCCCTTCCCGGTGATGGCCGAGGTGCTCGGCTGGCTCCTGTACGTCGTGCCGCTGATCGTCTTCGTCGCCTGGCCTCCCGGCCGCGCCGTACCGATGCGGGCCCTGCGGGCCACCCTCGCCGGGGTCGGCGTCCTGGGCCTCGGCGCCGCGGGCATCCTCGTCGCGACCGCGCCCTCGGTGTCCACGCCGGCACCGGCCAGCGGCTCCGGCCAGTTCCGCAGCTCGATCGTCACCGCCGGGGGCAACCTCGCGGTACGCACCTCGGATGCGCCCCTGCGACACCAGCTCGACCATCCGCTCGACAATCCCGACATGATCGCCACGATGCCCCTGGGCGACGGGGTGTTGACCAGTGTCGGGCCGATCCGGGCCGAGACCTACCAGGTGACCCGGCCCGGCGCCGCCGCCTTCACGACCCGGTTGCCGGTTGCCCAGGTCGCCGATCTCAACGGCGGCCGGATGCCCCTGGGCGTCGTCGCCGAGAAGGGCACGGTGGCGGCCAGGATCACCGATGCCCGCATCCTGACGGTCGTCGTCGAGCCCGAGACGCGGCGCGTGCTCTCCTCCTCGTGGCACGAGACCGTGCACGCCTCACTGATCGGCTCCTCCGGTCAGGCGATCCCGGTCAGCAAGCCGATGCGCACCGAGTCGGCCTCGATGAGCGCGGCAGACACCGCCGCCGCGCGCGCGGCGGTGACCGCGGATCTGGACACGCTCGCCACCCGCGACCACCGCCTGTCGCTGGCCTGGCTGTGCGGGCTGCTCGGCGCGGCCGCCCTCCTCGGTCTCGGCATCTCCCTGCTCCCCCGCGGCCGCGCGTCCCGCGTGACGAGCCCGACACCCAGCCTGACGAGCACGACCGCCGGAATTTAGGCTAGGCTTTCCTCACTCTTTCCCCACGCCGAAGGACCTCCCATGACCTCGCGTCGACCTGCGCTCGCGCTGCTCGCCCTCGCCCTGCTCCCCGGACTGGCCGCCTGCGGCTCCTCGGGCGACAAGTCGGCCTCCGGCAGCGCCGGCGACGCCGCCAGCAAGGCGGCGATCACCGTCACCGCCGACAAGGGCTGCACCATCGACCACGCGATGCTCGCCGCCGGCGGCATCGACTTCACGGTCAAGAATGTCGACGCGACCGCGGTCACCGAGGTCGAGATCCTCAGCGGCGATCGCATCGTGGCGGAGAAGGAGAACCTGCCCCCGGGCTTCAGCGGCAGCTTCTCGGTGACCGCCGGCGCCGGCGACTACACGCTGTACTGCCCCGGCGCCACGCCGGAGCGGTCCCCCATCAAGATCACCGGTACCTCCGCCGCGGTCGACACCTCGACCGCGGGTCTCGCGAAGCAGGCCTCCAAGGGCTACGCCGCCTACGTGAACACCCAGGTCGGCTACCTCGTCACCGCGACGAAGAAGCTCAGCACCGCGCTGCACGGCACGGACCTCGCCGCGGCGCAGGCGGCGTACGCCGGTGCCCGGCCCTTCTACGAGAAGATCGAAGCCGTCGCCGAGTCCTTCCCCGGCCTCGACCCCAAGATCGACGAGCGCGCCGACGGTGTGCCGCCCACCTCGATCCAGGGCTTCCACCGCATCGAGTACGGCCTCTTCAAGGTGAAGTCGCTCAAGGGCCTGGCGCCGTACGGCGAGGCTCTGGTCACGAATGTCCGGAAGCTGCAGGCGCGCACCAAGGCCCTCGCCGCACAGGACATGCCCTACCAGCTGACCGAGCTCGCCAACGGCGCCCAGGGCCTGCTGGACGAGGTCGCGGCCTCGAAGATCACCGGCGAGGAGGAGCGCTACTCGCACATCGACATGCTCGACTTCGCCAACAACGACGAGGGCGCCGAGCAGGCCTTCGCCCAGCTGACCCCGATCCTGGAGAAGTCCGACCCGGCCCTGACCAAGCTGATCCAGGATCGCTTCAAGGCACTCGACCAGCTCGTCGAGCAGTACCGCGATGCCTCCGAGCCCTCCGGCTACGTGCTCTACACGAAGCTGACCACCGCCGACAAGCGCAAGCTCGCCGCCGCGATCAAGGCCGTCCAGGAGCCACTCTCCAAGGTCGCCAGCAAGGTCGCCGCGTGACCGAGTCCCCCTCCGAGCAGCAGACCGGCCGCTCCAGCCGCCGCCTCTTCCTGGGCGGCGCGCTGGGCGCGGCCGGCGCTGTCGCTGCCGGTGGCGTCGGCTTCGCCGGCGGGCGGGCCACCGCCGACGACTCGGCCGGACCGGTCGAGTCGCAGGTGCCCTTCTACGGAAAGCACCAGGCCGGCATCAGTACGGCGGCCCAGGACCGCCTGGCCTTCGCCGCCTTCGATGTCACCACCACCGACCGCGTCGCACTGATGCACATGCTCGGCATGTGGTCGGCGGCCGGCTCCCGGATGGCGCTGGGCAAGGAGATCGGCCCGGTCGAGACGGCACCACAGGCACCGCCCGCCGACACCGGCGAGGCAATGGGACTGCACGCCGCCAACCTGACCATCACGGTCGGCTTCGGGCCATCCCTCTTCGACGACCGCTTCGGTCTCGCCAAGCACCGGCCGGCCGCGCTGGCGCCCCTGCCCGCGCTGCCCGGCGATCTGATCCGGCGCGAGATCAGCAACGGCGACATCGGCGTGCAGGCCTGCTCGGACGACCCGCAGGTCGCCTTCCACGCGATCCGCAATCTCGCCCGCCTCGCCCGCGGCACGGCCGTGATGCGGTGGTCCCAGCTGGGCTTCGGCAAGACCGCGGCGACCTCCTCGGCGCAGGCCACTCCGCGCAATCTCTTCGGCTTCAAGGACGGCACCCGCAACATCAAGAACGACGACGACCGGGACCTGGACGAGTACGTCTGGGTCGGCAGCGAGACCGACCAGCCCTGGATGCAGGGCGGCAGCTACATGGTCACCCGTCGGATCCGGATGCTCATCGAGTCGTGGGATACCGACTTCCTGGCCGACCAGGAGCGGATCTTCGGGCGGGTCAAGGACACCGGCGCTCCGCTGACCGGCAAGCAGGAGTTCGACACCCCCAATTTCACCGAGACCCGCGACGGCAAGCCGGTCATCGACGTGAAGTCGCACATCCACCTGGCCGCGCACGAGAACAACAAGGGCCTGCGGATCCTGCGGCGTGGCTATTCGTACACCGACGGCATCGACCCGGTGACCGGCTACCTGGACGCCGGCCTCTTCTTCATCGCCTTCCAGAAGAATGCCCACGACCAGTTCGCCGTCCTCCAGCGGCGGCTCGGCCGCGAAGACCTCCTCAACGAGTACATCCAGCACACCAGCTCGGGACTCTTCGCCTGCCCGCCCGGCCTCTCGGCTCCCGGTGACTGGTGGGGCAAGCAGCTCTTCGAGGCCTGACCGGCGGATCCGGTCAGCTCGACAGGCCCAACGCGAGCATCGCGGCGACCATGTCGATCAGATGCTCGGGGTCGAGATGGCCGGGGATCTCGAAGGCGATGCGCAGGCAGGTCGACAGGGTGATGCCCATCGCCAGGTAGATGCGCGCGTCCAGCTCCGCCTCGTCGACATCGGGAAGGCGCTGCACGGCGTACACGCGGGTGAACTGGGCGAGCCGGCGCTCGATCTCGGGGAGCGTGTTGGTGTGTGCGCCGAGGGGTACCTCGTTGATCAGCGCGCGGGTGACGGCGGCCTCCTCACGGAGTACGTCGACGAGCGTCGCGACGACATTCCGGACTCCGTCGTACGGCGCCATGCCGACCGATCGGGTCATCGCCTCGGTGAGGCGATCGGTGACGACCTCGCTCGAGCGGATCCGCAGGGTCGAGAAGATCTCGTCCTTGTCGGCGAAATAGCGATACAGCGAGCCGATGCTCACCCCCGCCTCGTCGGCCACCCGATTGGTGCTCATCCGGGCATAGCCATCGTTCTCCAGAACGCGAGTGGCCGCAGCCAGAATGCGCTCCACCATCTCCGCGGAACGCTGCTGCACCGGCCTGCGGCGGGTGTTCGTACGCATCAGCGAGCCATCGCAAAACGCGAGTAGAAGTCGAGCATTTGCTCAGTTTAGCCTGATGACATGACCTCGACCGTTCATCCCGGGTCCACGACCCCCGCTTCCGCCGGCGTACCAGGTCGCTTCGGCAGCGCCCCCCGATGGGCCGAACGCTTCGCCGCGCCCATGCTCCGGATGGCCGGTCCGGGCGCACGCATGGAGGGCGCCGAGCTGCGCGCCCTCGCCGAGTCGCTGAACCGCCGCGACGAGGCCGCCAACGCATTGGTGCGGGCGATCCGCGACCGGCACGAGGTGACGATGCCCCAGGTGCGAACCGCGATGGCCGACGGCGTCGACGCCGTACCTGATGCGGCACCGGTGCTGCGCGACTTCTTCGCCCTGCTCGAGGACCGGCCTGCCTGGGTCGACGACGAGCTCCTCGAGAAGGGCGCGGCCGCGGCCCGGCGAATCGGCGGCGACGGCTTCGAGATCCTCGCCTACGGCTCGCTCCTCGGCGGCTATCGCAGCGGCGGCGCTCTCGAACCCCTTCTGCGCACCGGCCGGATCGCCGGCGCCAACACCCTCACACGAGTCGGCGAGACCGGCCAGTGGTGGCTGGCCTGTACGGCGCCCGGCGGCATGCGCCGCGACGGCGAGGGCTGGCGACTGTCCGTGCACGTCCGCGTCATGCACGCCTTCATCAACTACCAGCTCGAACGCGAGCCCGACTGGGACCACGACTTCAACGGCATCCCGATCAACCAGTACGACCGGGCCGGCACGATCGGCTCCTTCTCGACGAGCTACCTCATGCAGGCACGCGCACTGGGCATCCGCATCCCTCCGGACGACGCCCGGGCGATCATGCACCTCTGGTCCTATGTCGGCTGGCTGATGGGCGTCGACGAGGAGTACCTCCCCCGGACCGAGCGGCACGGGCGGCGCGTCCTCGCCAACATCATCGCCAACTTCTCCGGCCCCACCGAGGGCAGCAGGATCCTGGGCAGTGGCCTGGTCGACATGTACGATCACGCCCCCGGCCTGCCCGCCTGGCGCCGTCACTACCAGCGCGAGCGAGCGCTCAGCATCGCCACCTACCTCAACCTCGGCCACGGTATGGCCGATGTCGGCCAGCCGATGCGGCCGCCGTGGTACCCGATGCTGCGTGTCCCCGCGAATGTCTTGTGGACACAGGTGATCGGCCGCCTCCCCGGCGGACGGGCTGCTCTGGATCGCCGGGCCGACCGAGCGCTCAGGCGCCAGGAACGACTTCAGTACGCCGGCTCCCGCCCACCCATCGCCAACCTCCCGAGCTGATCAGGCTCCGGGTCGTCGTACCCAGGGAGACAGCGGGGGCAGGTCGCCGGGCAGGTCTGCGCCGGGACGACCGGTGAGCCACCAGGCGAGCTCGGCACCGGGGCCGGTGACCGTGGGACCCTCCCCCTCGCCGACCTGCCAGCTCCGCCCGAGGTCCTCCGCTCGTACGACGAAGGGCCCGTCGTCGTGGTGGTCCCAGGTGGTGCGGTCGAGGAGTTCGGTCACGAAGTCCTCCGGCCAGGTCGACCTGCCGACGCCGGCGTCGAGGTCGATGAGATGCACCTCGAGCTCGCGGCGCCGCGTGATCGGGATGTCGTCGATGACGAAGACCGGACCGCCGGGCGTGCGCGGCACCGAGCCGGAGCGTTCCGCCGCGGGGACGGAGGTGAGGAGCGCGGCGAGTTCGGCGTCGGCCTCCTGCATCCGCCGGACCACCTCGTCGCGCGTCGACGCGGCGAGCGACTCGATGTCGGTCTCTCGGGCGGCATTGGAGTCGTAGACCGGCAGCGCCGCGGCAAGAGTGCGCGTCGCCAGCGCCCGCACCAGGCCCTCCGCGTTGAGCGCGATGTGCGCGGCCACGTGGGCCCGGCTCCACCCCGGCAGGCCGGACGGTCCCCGCCACTGCTCATCGGTCAGGACTGCGGCGACATTCGCGGTCCGGTCCGCGCTCTCCTGCAAGCGCGCGATCGCTCGGGTCCAGTCGCTCATTGCGGCATGAACCATCGGCTGCGCAGGCCGCAGGCCGACCTGATGTCGTCACCGGAGACGGTCAGGGTGCGGGAGCTGCCGACCAACTGCACGTCATCGACATAGCCACTCCACTCGCCACCGCCCTCACGGCTGGTGATCACCATCTTCTGCAGCGTGCCGAGCGCCGGGTAGCGGTTCTCGAGGAGGTCGGCGGACACCGAGCGCGTCCAGTAGTGGTACGGATTGTCCGACCAGCCGTCGTACGGATCGGCCTTGGCGGGCAGGTAGGGGAAGGAACCGGCCGCCGTCAGGCCGCCGTTCGACGCGGAGAACTGGGTGAAGGCGGGTGCACCCTGCCAGGTGAGATAGCGACCTGCCGTCGCCTTGACGGCGGCATCGCCACCGCTGTTCTCCGAGCTGGCACCGCCGTAAACCTGGCAGGCCGTCGTGTCGCAGATGTCGTACGGGCGGGTCTTGGCGTAGGCACGGGTGTGCGCCCGCTCGTACAGCGCATAGGTGCGCGCCGCGATCGCCTGCGCCTGTACGGCGGCGGCATGCCAGCTGGTCACGATCTCGCGGGGTACGACGCCCCGGACGTAGGCGTCGATGGACAGCACATTGACCGCTTGCCGGGCCGACGGCTTCGAACCCGGGCCGAGCGACGACGCCCGGATGACTCCGCGCAGCCGGACCACGCCTGAGGGCGTGATCAGGGACATCGGGCCGCCGGACGAGTGGAATTCACCGTCGCCGACGAGGGCGGTGCGCTTGCCGCGGAGCTTGTAGTGGTGCCACGCCTTGGTCTTGTAGTCGACCGCGGCATGGCCCTTCCGGACGGTCAGCCGCCAGCGCTTCACACCGCGGATCGCCTTCAGCTTGTAGGACTTCCCATTCCCGCGATCGGTGACACTGAGGCCGCGCTGCGCGAGGACCTTCACGTCGCGGGTCGTGTTGGCACTGATCAGCACTCGGATCCGTGCCGAGGTCGTGGCGAGCTTGGTGCCCGGGTAGTAGAAGGCCACGATCTGTCCGGCGCTGAGCCCTTGTCGCGCCGCGCCCTCGGCGCCGTACTGGGACATGCCGTGGCCGTGTCCGTAGCCATGCCCCGCGAAGGTGAAGGTCCGCGAGGCCGGGATCGTGAAGCTCTGGTTGGTCACGACCGCGTCGGCAGGCGCCATCGACGCCGCCAGCGCGGTGGCGAGTGCCGTGACCGCGAGGACCTTCGGTACGCCGGCCATCAGCGCGACCTCCGGGTGTGCAGTCGTCGGGCCGCCTCTGCCACCGAGCCGCTGTTGGACGGGTAGACGGTGAATGCCTGCGCGAGCTGGTCGGCGGTCATCGAGGTCGCCACCGCCAGGGAAACCGGATGGATCAGCTCACTGGCCCGTGGCCCGACCACCACCCCGCCCACGACGATGCCGGTGCCCGGCAGGGCGAAGAGCTTCACGAATCCCTCGTTCACACCCTGCATCTTGGCCCGGGCATTGCCGGCGAGGGGCAACATCACGATTTCCGCCGCGATCTCGCCCTCCTCGATGGCGCGCTGGGAGTAGCCCACGGTGGCGATCTCGGGGGCAGTGAAGACATTGGAGGAGACCGCCCGGAGATTCAGCGGGCTGACCGCGTCGCCGAGGAAGTGCCACATCGCGATCCGGCCCTGCATGCCCGCGACGGAGGCCAGCATCAGCACGCCCGTGCAGTCGCCGGCGGCATAGACCCCGGGGGCCGTCGTACGGGAGACGCCGTCGACGCGGATGAAGCCGCCCTCGTCGACCTCGACACCGCTCTCCTCGAGCCCGATCTCCTGCGTGTTGGGGATCGAGCCGAGTGCGAGCAGGGCATGGGACCCCTCGACGACGCGGCCATCGGTGAGCCGGACCTTGACGACGTCGCCCTCGCGGGTCACCGACTCCATCCGTGATCGCGGCAGCACGGTCATGCCGCGTCGTACGAGCACGTCCTCGAGCACCGTGGCCGCGTCCGCGTCCTCGCCGGGCAGCACCTGGTCGCGCGAGGACACCAGGACGACCTCGATGCCCAGCGCGTTGTAGGCGCTGGCGAACTCGGCTCCGGTCACGCCCGAGCCGACCACGATCATGCGCGTCGGCACCTCGGTGAGGTCGTAGACCTGCTCCCAGGTCAGGATCCGCTCGCCGTCCGGCTCGGCCGTCGGCACGGTGCGCGGCGCGGCGCCGGTGGCGACGAGTACGGCGTCCGCCTCGATCACCGAACCGTCGTCGACCACGACCTTCCTGACACCGACACCGGTCTCGAGACGACCGCGCCCGTGGATGATCCGGACACCGTCGCGCTCGAGCCGCCGCGAGATGTCGGCCGACTGCGCCAGCGCGAGCCGCTTCACCCGTTCGTTGACCGTGGCCAGGTCGACCGCGACTCCGTCGTCGCCGATCAGCACGCCGAGCTCACCGGCGCCCTCGACCTCGGTCATCAGCTCCGCGGTGGCGATCAGGGTCTTGCTCGGCACGCAGTCGGTGATCACCGCCGAGCCGCCGATCCCGTCGCTGTCGACCACCGTCACCTCGGCACCCAGCTGGGCGGCGACGAGGGCGGCCTCGTAGCCGCCGGGGCCGCCGCCGATCACCACGACGCGGTTCGGGGTCCGGAAAGCCTGTGTGGTCACGTCCAGCATTCTTACCCACTCCCCTACTCTCTTGCTCATGACGCTGTACGCCGCCTACGGCGCGAACCTCGATCCGGCCCGGATGAGCGAGCGCTGCCCGCACTCGCCGCTGCAGGGCACCGGGTGGCTGGAGGGCTGGCGGCTCACCTTCGGCGGCGAGGACCACGGCTGGGACGGAGCCCTCGCCACGATCGCCCCCGATCCCTTCGAGCAGACCTTCGTCGCCGTCTACGACGTGACCGGTGAGGATGCCGCCGCGCTCGACGGCTGGGAGGCCGCCGACACCGGCCTCTACCGCAAGACCCGGGTCCGGGTGGCGCTGCTCAGCGGTGAGGTCGTCGCCTGGGCCTATGTCCTCGACGCCTTCGAGGGCGGCCTGCCCTCGGCCAGCTATCTCGGCATCCTGGCCGATGCCGCCGAGGCGTCGGGCGCGCCCGACGACTACCTGACCGCGCTTCGGGCCCGTCCGTGCCGCTCGGTCTTCGGCGGCTGAGCACGCTCCCGCCGGGGCGGACTACAGTGCCCCAGGTGACCAGCACTGACGCCACCGCCGCCGCCAACAAGCTCCGCGAACTCACGGGGGTAGAGAGCCACGACGTCGCCCTCGTCCTCGGCTCCGGCTGGCTGCCGGCCGTGGACGCGCTGGGCGAGGTGACCGCGGAGATCAGCACCACCGATCTGCCGGGCTTCGCCGCGCCGGCCGTCGCCGGTCACGCGGGCAAGATCCGTTCCGTCAAGGCGGGCGACAAGAACCTGCTCGTCTTCCTGGGCCGCACGCACTTCTACGAGGGGCGCGGCGTCGCGGCCGTCGTACACGGTGTTCGTACGGCGGCAGCCGCCGGTTGCCGCACGATCGTGCTCACCAACGGCTGCGGCGGCCTGCGTGAGACCTGGAGCCCGGGCACCCCGGTGCTGATCAGCGACCACATCAACCTGACCGCGACCTCGCCGATCGAGGGCGCCAACTTCATCGACCTCACCGACCTCTACAGCAGCCGCCTCCGTGCGCTCTGCCGTGAGGTCGACCCGAGCCTCGACGAGGCCGTCTACGTCCAGTTCCCGGGCCCGCACTACGAGACGCCCGCGGAGATCGGCATGGTCCGCGCGATCGGCGGCGAACTGGTCGGCATGAGCACGACCCTCGAGGCGATCGCCGCCCGCGAGGCTGGCATGGAGATCCTCGGCATCTCCCTCGTCACCAACCTCGCCGCCGGCATCACCGGCGAGCCGCTCAACCACGAAGAGGTCCTCGAGGCCGGCCGCGCGGCAGCCACCCGCATGGGCGAGCTGCTGGGACGGATCGTGCCGCGCATCTGACGCAGCGGGCTTTGAGCCACTTCCGGGCCCGCGCACGAGGTCCGGCGGAGTTCCTCACTCGCTGGCCGGCCACGATCGGTGGCTGTCACGGCCAGAACGGCAGCGACGAGGTCGGGCGGCAGGGATCCTGGTGGGCTGCTGGCTCGCGGTTGGGCGTGGAGGCGGGCTTATGCCGCGGGTCGCGGTCGGTGCGTAACTGCAATCGGCGGCACAAGGGCATCCGGGCACGGCGCAGAGCACGGCGAGCGCACAGTGAGCGCACGGCGGTGATCAGCTCAGGTCGATGGTTTGGCCTTGGTAGGTCAGGAAGTTCATGCCGTGGGGGCTTTCCCAGAGGAAGGC
>JASLCW010000396.1 GCA_030151765.1 Marmoricola sp. | reverse complement strand
TCGCGATGGACCTGGCGGCCCGTCGTACCCGGCAGGCGGCGCGGACCGCCGCGGAGTTCCGGATCCTCGCCAACCTGGCCGGCAACGTCCTCGGCGGCAAGGAGGCGCTGGTCCAGATGCTCGAGCGGGTCCGGGAGACCTTCGCACTGCGATCGGCGACCCTCTTCGAGCGGCAGGGCGAGGGCTGGGTGCCGATCGCGTACGCCGGCACCAGGCAGCTCGATCCCGAGTCCGCGGAGATCCGCCTCGATGCCGGTGACGGACTGGTGCTGGCTCTCGCCGGCGAGCTCCTCCGGGCCGAGGACCAACGCCTGCTCGGCGCCTTCGCCACCCAGGTCGCCCTCGTCCTGGACCACCTCCGGCTCAGCGAGGAGGCAGCCGCCGCGGCGCCGCTGGCCGAGGCCGACCGGGTGCGCACCGCCCTGCTCGCCGCGGTCGGCCACGACCTCCGAACACCGCTGGCCGCGGCGAAGGCCTCGGTCTCGAGCCTGCTCAGCGAGGACATCCGGCTGGCCGCCGAGGACCGCCACGAACTGCTCCACGCTGCCGACGAGTCCCTCGACCGTCTCGCCGGGCTGGTCGACAATCTGCTGGACATGAGCCGTCTCCAGGCCGGCGCGATGGCGATCGACGTACGCGAGGTCTCGGTCGAGGAGGTGGCCGCCCAGACGCTCGACGCGACCGGTCCCGCCGGCCGGCTGGTCTTCATCGACATCGTCGAGGGGCTGCCGCCGGTGCTCGCGGACCCCGGGCTCCTGGAGCGGGTCTTCGCCAATCTGATCGCCAACGCCCTGCGGCACTCACCGGCCGAGGCGCCGCCGCTGCTGACCGCGAGCCAGCTCGGCGATCGCGTCGAGGTGCGGGTCGTCGACCGCGGCCCGGGCATCCCCCAGGATGCGCGGGACCGGGTCTTCCTGCCCTTCCAGCGACTCGGCGACACCGACAACACGACCGGAGTCGGGCTGGGTCTCGCCGTGGCGCGCGGTCTCACGGAGGCGATGGGTGGGACGCTGGAGCCCGAGGACACTCCGGGCGGCGGACTCACCATGGTCGTCTCACTCCGGGCGACCGCGGTGCGACCGGCCGAGCCGGGGCGCCGCGAGCGCGCGGAGCCGGAACAAGAGCCGGATTCGGAGTCGGAGTCGGATTCCGGGAGACCGGAGGAGGTGCGCGGGTGAACCGGGTGTTGGTCGTCGACGACGAACCGCAGATCCTGCGCGCGCTGACCATCAACCTGCGCGCCCGTGGCTACGAGGTGCACGGCGCCGAGTCCGGTACGGCGGCGCTCCAGGTCGCTGCCACCCACCCGCCCGATCTCGTCGTACTCGATCTCGGGCTGCCGGACATGGACGGCGTCGACGTCATCGAGGGACTGCGCGGCTGGACCGCCGTACCGATCCTGGTGCTCTCCGGCCGGACCGACAGCAGCGACAAGGTCGGGGCCCTCGACGCCGGCGCCGACGACTACGTGACCAAGCCCTTCGGGATGGACGAACTGCTCGCCCGGCTGCGGGCGATGGCGCGGCGCGGCACGGTCGCCCCCGAGGAACCGACGGTGCAGGTCGGTGCGGTACGTGTCGACCTCGCCGCCCGGCGGGTGAGTCGCGAGGGTGCCGACATCCGGCTGACCCCGACCGAGTGGCACCTGCTCGAGGTGCTGCTCCGCCATCCGGGCAAGCTGCTCAGCCAGCGGCAACTGCTGACCGAGGTCTGGGGGCCAGGCTACGAGAATGCACAGGGCAACCTGCGCCTCTACATGGCGCAGCTGCGCCGGAAGCTGGAGGACGAGCCCTCACGCCCCCGGTATCTGCTGACCGAGCCGGGGATGGGCTATCGCTTCGAGCCGTGAGCGACCCAATGGCTCAGTGGGTGATACCCCACACGAAGCCGAAGAGACCGCAGGCGACGCCGAGCACGATGATCAGCCAGAGCGACACCGTGGCCAGCGTGTGCATCGTGTGCTGGTAGTGGTTGTCCTCGAAGCCCTGGAACTCGTCCGGGGTGATGTCACTCATCGGGTTCTCCTCGTCAGGGGCGGGCGCCACAACGAGCACGGTAACGCGTCGGCGTCCCTGGCGCCTCATCCGCGCCGTCAGCCGAGACCTGGACGGCTCAGGCGGTACGCCGGCGGCCGAAGAGCCAGTAGAGGACCGAGCCCAGGGTGTTGGTGCCGCCCCACACCTTCCAGAGCAGCTTCGGGCCGCGTACCTGCTCCTTGGGACGCGCCGAGATGTCCCGGACGGTGAGCGTTCCGATGACGGCCTGGGCCACGACGAGGCCGGTCACGATCCGCGGGTCGAGCTTCTTCTTCGCCATGCCCGCCAGTCTGCCACCGGGCCTGAAGCGGGTACGCCGGCACGCGCGCGGAGCGTCCGCGGGCGGGCCGTTGTACGGGGCGCACATGCGAAGTGCATCTCTATGTGGTCCCTAGGCATGAAATGCGACTCCACTGGGACTAGCCTTGCGAGCGTCCCTCCGAGCACCACACAGAAGAAGGCGAACCCGCTCGTGCCCTCACAGAACCCATCAGCCGAGTTCGGAGCCAATGAATGGCTCGTCGACGAGATGCGAGAGAAGTTCAACAAGGATCCGAACAGCGTCGACAAGGTGTGGTGGGAGTTCTTCCGCAACGACCAAACGGCGCCGGCGACCGCGCCCGCGGCGACCAACGGGGCCAGCAACGGGACCGCGCCGGCCGCGAGCACACCGACGCCCGCCGCCGCGGCCGCCACCGACTCCCCCGCGCCGACCCCGGTCGCGAAGCCCTCGCTCGCCGAGAGCGGCCCCTCGCCGGCCAAGGTCCCGGCGGCGACGGCGGCAGCCAAGCCGGTGCCCAAGGAGCCCGAGAAGACGGCGCGGACCGATGCCAGTGACGAGCCGAGCTACACCGTGCTGCGCGGCATCCCCGCCGCCACCGCGAAGAACATGGAGATCTCGCTCGCGGTGCCGACCGCGACCTCGGTACGCAACATCCCGGTGAAGCTGCTCTGGGACAACCGGATCGTCATCAACAACCACCTCAAGCGCGCCCGCGGCGGCAAGGTGAGCTTCACCCATCTCATCGGCTACGCGATCGTCCGCGCGATCTCGGCCCTGCCCGAGATGAACAACACCTACGCCGAGGTCAACGGCAAGCCCAACCTGGTCACACCGGCGCACATCAACCTCGGTCTAGCGATCGACCAGCAGAAGCCCGACGGCACCCGGCAGCTCGTCGCTCCGAGCATCAAGGGCTGCGAGACGATGGACTTCGCGGGCTTCTGGACGGCGTACGAGGAGATCATCCGCAAGGCCCGCGACAACAAGCTGACCATGGAGGACTACTCCGGTACGACGGTCAGCCTGACCAATGTCGGCGGCCTCGGCACCAACAACTCGGTGCCCCGCCTGATGGCCGGCCAGGCCGCGATCATCGGCGTCGGCTCGATGGACTACCCGCCGGAGTTCCAGGGTGCCTCCGAGGAGACCCTGACCCGCAACGCGGTCAGCCGGATCATGACGATGACCTCGACCTACGACCACCGGGTGATCCAGGGTGCGCAGTCGGGCGAGTTCCTGCGTCGGGTGCACCAGCTGCTGCTCGGCGAGGACGGCTTCTACGACGAGATCTTCCGGTCGCTGCGGATCCCCTACGAGCCGATCCGCTGGGCCAACGACATCGCCACCAACCACGACGAGGACGTCAGCAAGCAGGCCCGCATCCTCGAGCTGATCCACGCCTACCGGGTCCGCGGCCACCTGATGGCCGACACCGACCCGCTGGAGTACAAGCAGCGCA
>JASLCW010000372.1 GCA_030151765.1 Marmoricola sp. | reverse complement strand
ACACGGGGATCCCGAGGGTGCGTTCGAGCACCGGCACGAGCTTCGGATGCGGGTAGGTGACCTCGTCCACCCCGAGCTTGCGGCGCACGAACGGGTGCACGGCCCCGCCCTGGATCGGCCCGGGACGGATCAGCGCGATCTCGATGGCCAGGTCGTAGAAGCAGCGCGGGCGCAGCCGGGGCAGGGTGCCGATCTGGGCGCGGCTCTCCACCTGGAAGACGCCGATCGAGTCGGCCCGGCAGAGCATGTCGTAGACGGCGGGCTCCTCCTTGGGCAGGCCGTGCAGGGTCCAGCGCTCGCCGAAGAGATCGGCGACGATGGTGATCATGTGGTCGAGCGCGCCGAGCATGCCCAGGCCGAGCAGGTCGAACTTCACCAGCCCCATGTAGGCCGAGGCGTCCTTGTCCCACTGGAGGACGGTGCGCTTGTCCTTGCGGGCCCGTTCGATCGGGCAGACCTCGCCGATCGGCTCCTCGGTCAGCACCATGCCGCCGGAGTGGATGCCGAGATGACGCGGCGCCCGCAGGAAGTCCTCGGCGAGAGCCAGCACCGGCTCCGGTACGTCGGCATGGTCGATGACGCCGACCAGCCCCGGCGCCCATCCGTCGACCTGCTTGGACCAGGAGTCCTGCTGGCCGGGCGAATGCCCCAGCGCCTTGGCTGCGTCGCGGATCGCCATGCGTGGTCGATAGGTGATCACATTGGCGACCTGTGCAGCATTGCGCCGGCCATAGGTGTCGTAGACCCACTGGATGACGTCTTCCCGCTTGTCGGAGTCGAAGTCGACGTCGATGTCCGGCTCGTCGTCACGGTTGACGGAGATGAAGCGCTCGAAGGGCAGGCCGTAGAGGACGGAGTCGATCGCGGTGATCCCGAGGGCATAGCAGACCGCCGACGAGGCCGCCGATCCCCTTCCCTGACAGAGGATCTGCTGCTCCCGTGCATAGGCGCAGATGTCGTGGACGATCACGAAATAGCCGGCGAAGTCCTTCTCGAGGATGATTTGCATCTCGTGCTCGATCCGCTTCCGCGCCTCATCCGCGTGCTTCAGGTGCGCATAGCGCTCCGCAAAACCCCGCTCCACCAGCTCACCCAGCCAGGTGGCCGCGGTGTGCCCCTCGGGAATGCCCTCCTTGGGCAGTCGCGGCTTCGCCTTGCGCAGGTCGAAGGCGAGCTGGTCGGCGATCGCGACGGTACGGCGTACCGCTCCGGGGTAGCCGGCGAAGAGCTCGGCCATCTCCGCGCCCGATCGCAGCCCGGCAGCGCCCCACGCGGGCAGCCAGCCGTCCATCTCTGCCAGCGATCGCCGCGCCCGTACGGCGGCCATCGCGCCCGCCAGCCGATGCTCCGCCGGAGTCGCGTGATGGACATTGTTGGTCGCCACCAGCGGGAGTCCGTGGTCGCGCGCCAGCGCGGCCAGTGCGTCATTGGTCGCATGATCGGCCGGGAGGCCGTGGTCGATCAGTTCGACGGCGACATGGTCGTGACCGAAGAGGGCAGTGAGCCGATCCAACTCCGCGGCAGGATCACCCTTTTCCTGCAAGGCTTTCCGGACCGATCCCTTGCGACAACCGGTCAACACCAGCCAGTGGCCGCGGCCGAAGGAGGCGAGCTCCTCGAGGTCGTGATCGGGGCGGCCCTTCTCATCGCCGCGCAGATTGGCCTCGGTCATCGCGGCAGCAAGGCGCCGATAGCCCTCGACCCCGATCGCCAGCACCAGCAGGTGCGCTCCCTCCGGATCAGGTACGCCGTTCTGCGGCCGGGTCAGACCCAGGGAGAGTTCGGCGCCATAGACGGTCTGCAGCGGAAATCCCTTGCCTGCAAGGAGTTTCGCGGTCTCGGCGAAGAGCGGCGCACCCGCGAAGCCGTCGTGGTCGGTGATCGCCAGACCGTGCAGTCCCTGGCGAACCGCCTCCTCGACAAGGCGATCCGGCCCACTAGCCCCGTCGAGGAAGCTGAAATTGGAGTGGCAGTGCAGCTCGGCGTACGGCGTCACCGGACCGGCCGGGGCGACCAGGTCGTCACCGACGCGCGGACGTCGGCGTTCACGGCTGACCGGCCCCGGTTCGTGCGGGCGCGAGAGCTTTCCTGACAGCGTCTGCTCCATCTGCCGCCAGGAGGTCGGCGGGTTGTCCCAGCCCATCAGGCACCGGCTCCCTCAGTCATAGGCGGCCTCCCCGCACCAGACGCCTTCGGCGGCGTCGTACCGGACCAGCCAGGCCCGGCCGTCGGTGGCGACCACCTGGCAGCGTGCCACCATGCGCGGCTGCTCCGACCACCACAGTTCCTCCACCGGCCAGGGCCCGGCCCAGGCCGCCACGGCAAGGGATTCGGCGCCGATCCGGCACCGGACCGGGATGCCGGTGAGCACGCCCCGGCTGGTGACCCGCAGCAGCTGCCCGCTCTCGTCGACCAGCTCGGCCGGCCTCGGCGCCGGGAAGACCCGCGTCGGCGCCGGCGCCGGGATGCTGCCCGGCCAGGGCAGGCCGCGCGGGCGCAGGCCCACCGCCTGTTCGCCCCACGGCACCAGCGCCTGCCGGTCGCCCGGGGAGCGGCCACCCTGCAGCACCGGGCGCAGGGCGGCGTCGTAGCCGAGCATCCCCTGGATCTTCGCGATGCCCCGCGAGACGCGTTCGTCGGTGCCCGAGCCCCACAGGCCGTCGGCATGGGCCGACCCGGCCTCGAGCACCTCGGGGTGGAAGGTGACCCGGCGGACCGGTCCGTCGAGCAGGCCCGCCTGGGCGGCGCCCTGCAATTGCCAGTGCACCCGGTCGATCAGGTCGGGCGCGCGGAACCAGCCGGCATGCGCCCAGGTGCGGATGGAGACGGTGCCACGATCGGTCTCCACCTCCACACGCACCTCGGTGCAGACCTCCTGAGTCTCCGCGACCACGGCGACCAGCGCCTCCGCCGTACGCCGGACGCTGAAGCAGACCGCCTCGATGGATTCCAGGGGCGGCTCGAAGTCGGCCGACCGGGAGAGCTCCGGTGGCGGCTTCCGTGTCGGCAGGGCAGTCCCCGCGGCCTCGGCCCGCACCATCCGGTGCACCCGGGCGCCGAGGGCACCGAACCGGGTGGCCACGTCGCCGGCCGGGAGTCCGGCCAGTTCGCCGAGCACCTGCAGGCCGAGCCGGCGCAACAGTCCGACGAGTTCACGGCCGCCGTCGAAGACGTCGAGCGCCTCGACGGGAAGCTCGCTCAGATAGGCGGCCGAGCCACCGGCCGGCACGATGACGCTCTCCTGGACGGCCGCCCGCCGGGCCGCCTGCTGAGCGGTGAAGAGATCGTCGGCGAAACCCGAGCGCACGTCCCACACCCCCCGCCCGACGAGGTGCTCGGTGAAGAGCGCGGCGGCATGCTCCTCGCCGCCGTGGAAACGACCGGGAGCACGCAGCGCGAGCAGGCCGGGGCGCACCGGCGCCACCCCGGGACGCAATTCCTCCACCGTCGCGATCACCGGCTCGAAGGCCCGGACATCGCGATCGGGGCTGGCCTCGGCCAACAACAGCTCCGGGCAGCGCGCCTGGGCATCGCGCCGGCGCATGTCCCGGCGTACCCCGTGCTCGCGGGCGACCCCGTTGCAGGCCAGCACCTTGCCCGTCGCCAGCACCGCGGCCGGACTCCGCCGGTCCCACTGCTCCTCGGCCGCCGCCGCGACCACCGGCCAGTCGGGACACCACATCACCATCACCCGGCCGACCACTAGCCGACCTCCTCGACGAGGTCGAGCCGCGGAGGGGCCTCGACCGGACGCAGCGCGGCACCCTCGGCCGGCAACCACAGCTCGCGCGACCTCGGCGGCGCACTGCCGCGCTGCACGGTCACCACGACCCGCCGGGAGACCAGCCGGCCACGACCGGCCGCGGCGCCGTGCCAGTGCCGCTCGGCGATGCTCAGCCGGGCATCGCAGCCGGGCCAAGCGCCCTGGACCAGCAGCACCGCCGAGCGCTTGCGCAGGCGCGCGGAGAGGCGGGAGGCAGTGGCCGGGCCGACGCGCGCGGGCGCGCGCAGCAGGACGACCGGGAGTACGTCGACCAGTGCGGCGACGACCTCCAGCCAGGAATCGCCCGGATCGGGTACGACGACGGTCCGGTCCAGGTTGAGTCCGCTCTCCTCCGCAGCCTCGATCCCCAGGTCGTCGATCCCGACCAGTCCCGCCCATTCGCCACCCTGCGAGGGGGCCGCGAGCAGGGTCAGCGCCAGACCCGGATCATCGACCTGATAGCTGCCTCCGGTGCGTAACTGGACCAGCCCGGCGAGCTCCGCCGGCATCGCCAGCGGCACCTGCGGGATGCCCGCCTGCATGCCTTGCACCCGCGCGCGCAGCTGCGCGATGGAGGGCACGTCGGAGGGGAGGGAGGTCACCCACCGATCATCGAACACATGTTCGATCTGGTCAATCCCGGGACAGGAAGCCCGCCACCAGGATCGCCACGAAACCGAGGATCAGGATGCCACCGCCGCCGATGTCCGCGTTGCCGGCCTCGTCCGACAGGTCCGAGATCACCACCCACAGAATCCCGGCCAACCCCACCGGCGCGAGGACAGCGGCGACCGCATTGGCCGGCTCGCGACGGCGTACCAGATTGACGACGCACACGAACGCCACGCCCAATGCGAAGGCCAGGCAGAGCATCCCTACCCAGTCGTGCACGGTCTGGACGGGTCCGCTCCGACCGTCACCCCGGACCACTCCCACCACGATCAGCGCCACGACGCCGGCCAGGAAGAACCCCGCCCACACCTTCGCCTGCCCGAGAACCTGCATCACGAACCTCCTCGATCGACACAGCAAACCACTTCTGCCCCCATGACGCCCGCGGGTACGGAGTCGGTTGCCCTCCCTGTCATCCTTCCGTAAGTAAGGCACGGCTAACCTTTGTCCATGAGCATGTCCACCACGCTGCTGCTCGGCCTGATCGCCGGCGGCACCATCCTGATCGGCCCGCCGGTCGGCCGGATGCGGCGCCTGAGCAACAACGCCCGCGTCTTCCTCAACGCGATCGCGATCGGC
>JASLCW010000343.1 GCA_030151765.1 Marmoricola sp. | reverse complement strand
GTCGAGGCCGACCACCTCGACAACTACGGGACCGTCGAGGCCTATCGCGAGGCCTTCGAGAGCTTCCACGGCCATATCGCCCGCGACGGCTTCCTGGTCGCCTGTGTCGACGATCCGGGTGCCGCGGCGCTGGCGGATCACGCGGCCGCGACGGGCCTCGAGGTGGTCCGGGTCGGCGAGTCCGCACAGGCCGACGTACGCGCGCTGGACCTGGAGTTCCTGGGCAATCGCAGCCGCTTCGGGGTGGTCGCGGGGGGCCGGCGCCTGGGTTCCGTGGAATTGCAGATCCCCGGTCGCCACTACGTCCTCGACGCTCTCGGAGCCCTCGCCGCGGCGATGCGGCTGGGCTACGGCTTCGCCGACGTGGCGCGCGGTCTGGAGGCCTTCAGCGGCACCCGCCGCCGGATGGAGTTCAAGGGCGAGGCCGCGGGCGTGCGGGTCTACGACAGCTATGCGCATCACCCGCAGGAGATCGCCGGCGACCTGCAGGCGGCCCGCTCGCTGGCCGGGGAGGGGCGCGTCGTCGTCGCCTTCCAGCCGCACATGGCCTCGCGGACCAAGGCCTTCGGCCTCGACATGGGCCGGGCGCTCGGCGCCGTCGACGAGGTCGTGGTGATGGACATCTACCTGGCGCGCGAGGATCCGGAGCCCGGGGTGAGCGGCGCGCTCGTCGCTGGCGCCGTACCCCTGGATGCCGAACACGTCGTCTACGAGCCCTCGTGGTCGGCGACCGCCGGCCACCTCGTGGCCCGCGCCCGGCCCGGCGACATCGTGGTGACGCTGGGTGCCGGTGACGTGACGCTGCTCGGGCCCCAGGTGCTCGACCTGTTGGCGACCGGTGACGCGGATGCCGGCTGATCCGCTCACTCGCCGTCGTCGACTGAAGTGGCTGCGCAGCCGCTCGAGGGCGATTGCCCTTGCTGTGTTGGCGATTGCCGTCGTCGGTGTCACGCTGTACGCCGTCTACTTCTCCTCGTGGCTGGCGGCCAGCAAGGTGGACCTGACCGGAGTCGGACTCGGCGAGCGGGGCCGCGTCGTACAGGCAGCGCGGGTGCCGCTCGGTAGGCCGCTGGCGCGGATCGATCTCGGGGCCATCCGGGCGCGGGTCGAGAATCTCGCCTTCGTCGAGAGTGCGACCGTGAGTCGCTCCTGGCCCCAGTCGATCGCGATCGACGTGACGCTGCGGACGCCGGTCGCGGTCGTGGACCGCGGCTCGGGGCTGCAGGAGCTCGATCGCTTCGGTGTCGTCTTCGGTCGTCGTGCCGCGGCCGGCAATCTGCCCCTGATCCATGCCGACGCCACCCTGGGCTCCGATGTCCTGGCCGGCGCCGGCAAGGTCGCGGGCTCCTTGCCGGCGAGCCTGAACCATCGCGTCAAGTACGTCGAGATCAAGAGCGCCGACGACATCGAGTTGTTGCTGCGCAATGGCCAGAGGGTCCTGTGGGGGAGTGCCTCGGATTCCGGCCAGAAGGCCCAGGTGGCGCAGGTCCTGCTGCGCAAGAAGGTCACGCTCGTGGACGTCAGCGTCCCCGGGCGGCCCTCGACCCGACCCTGATCGTCCGAAGTCGGAGTTTTCTCCGGTCCGGGGCGCAGCAGGCTGCTTCTGGTCACGCGCCGCTGGCGGGTCACGGGCACCGACCACAGGGATTGGGCATCGATCACACAGAACTTTGTGTGATCGGTGGGTGAAATGTGTGATCGGTGCGCCTGGGTTGGTCACAGCCGTCCCGTGGGTCACCTGGGCGTCAGGGGTGACTGAGGATCATCCGTTTTCGACGCAGAACATGCGAAACAACGCCTGATCCGGGGCAGAACTGACTGATCGTGGCGTGATCGTGCCGGGCGCCGCCCGTGAGCGAGGAGCAAACCGCAACCCGGTTGCGGCCCGGCCCATCCCGTCGGTGCCCGCCTTTCCGGTGACCACAAGCCAGAGTGACCCGCCGGCGGCGCGTGACCGAAAGCAGCCCGATGCGTCGCCCATGTGCCGGTCGATCACATCGAATTCGGTGTGATCGACCGGTGAACCGTGTGTTCGACAGAACCGGAGTGCACGGTGTGACAGCTGGGACCAACCACGCAGCCCACCGCCAACCGTGAGCCGGGGACCGCCGTAACCGAATGCCGCCCCGGACCCGTCGCTGCCGCTTTGTCGGTGACGACTGATCCGGGTGAGCCGCCGACGGAGGCCAGCCTCAAGCAGCGTCCGTGCGCCCGGCGTACCCGACGTGACAAGGAAATCACGCCAAATTCGCAAGCCCTTGGGCGTGTTGCCGAGGTCTGGGCCGGTCGCGTGCGTAACTTGATCTCACCACCACAGGTTGACATAACGTTAACCCTTCACTAGAGGGTTAAGGTTCGGCGGCCATCCGGTGGGACCTTCCCCAAGACCACACACCACACCAAAGCGAGAGGCACCCGCCGTGGCAGCACCACAGAACTACCTGGCCGTGATCAAGGTCGTGGGTATCGGTGGAGGTGGAGTCAACGCCGTCAACCGGATGATCGAAGTCGGGCTGAAGGGCGTCGAGTTCATCGCGATCAATACCGATGCGCAGGCCCTCCTGATGAGTGACGCCGATGTGAAGCTCGACATCGGCCGTGAGCTGACCCGCGGTCTGGGCGCGGGCGCCAATCCCGAGGTCGGCGGCAAGGCCGCCGAGGACCACGCGGAGGAGATCGAGGAGGTGCTCAAGGGTGCCGACATGGTCTTCGTGACCGCCGGCGAGGGCGGCGGTACCGGCACCGGTGGCGCGCCTGTCGTCGCCAAGATCGCCCGCTCGCTCGGCGCGCTGACGATCGGCGTCGTGACCCGGCCCTTCGCCTTCGAGGGACGTCGTCGCGCGACCTCCGCCGAGGACGGCATCTCCGCCCTGCGCGAGGAAGTCGACACCCTCATCGTCATCCCCAACGACAAGCTGCTCTCGATCTCCGATCGCAATGTGAGCATGCTCGACGCCTTCAAGCAGGCCGACCAGGTGCTGCTGCAGGGTGTCTCCGGCATCACCG
>JASLCW010000247.1 GCA_030151765.1 Marmoricola sp. | reverse complement strand
CCGAGACCGACGGACAGCGAGCCCTGCGGGTCGAAGTCGACGAGCAGCACCTGGCGGCCGTACTCGGCGAGGGCGGCACCCAGGTTGATCGTCGTCGTGGTCTTGCCGACGCCGCCCTTCTGGTTGCACATCGAGATCACCCGGGCGTGACCGTGCGTGGCGAGCGGCTGCGGTTCGGGGAGCTCCGGCATCGGCCGGCCGGTCGGGCCGAGGACGACCTCCTGGGGCGACTCCGCGGCCGGGAAGGGAATCGGGGCGGCCGGTTCCACGGCCGTCGGCGTCGGGGGCGTCGGGATCCCTCCCAGCGGCGGCATCTGCGGTGCGCTGCTCCCGTAGCCGGTGAATCCGTCGCCACCACTCATGCGCTGCCTCCAGAGGTCCGAAATGTGTGGGCCCGAGTGCCCTCGATTTGTGACGTTACGCCGCCGGAACTTTGTCGACTTAGCGCCACGCCGGGGCGACTCTACGGGCCTCCGAAGCCGGGCTGCAATGCGCGGGGCGGCCCGCGGCGCAATCTGGGGACAACGTGTGCACAAGGCTGAGCGTGTAACGCACAAGCCCTTGTGTACTTGGGGAAAACCATGTGGACGACACGCCGTGCGCGTCATCCCTCGAGAGCGCGCGGATGCGCTCCGGCGTACACCTCGCGGAGGCTGTCGATGGTCACCAAGGTGTAGATCTGCGTGGTCGTCACCGAGGCGTGGCCGAGCAGTTCCTGGACCACCCGGACATCGGCGCCGCCCTCGAGCAGGTGGGTCGCATAGGAGTGCCGCAGGGTGTGCGGCGAGACGTCGACCGTGATCCCGGCCTGGTCCGCAGCCCGGCCGATCACCGCCCAGGCGCTCTGCCGCGAGAGCCGGCCGCCGCGGGCATTGAGGAAGAGCGCGCCACGGTCACTGCCGGTGGTGGCCAGTTCGGGCCGGGCGCGGACCAGGTACGCCGACAAGGCCTCGCGCGCGAAGCTGCCCAGCGGCACCAGGCGCTGCTTGGAGCCCTTGCCGTGCAGCAGCACGGTGGCGGTGTCCGGATCGGCGTCCAGGTCGATGTCGTCGACATCGAGGCCGACCGCCTCCGAGATCCGGGCACCGGTGCCGTAGAGCACCTCGAGCAGGGCCCGATCACGCAGCGCGAGCGTCGTACCGGGGGCACCGGCGGCCTCGAGGATGGACTCCACCTCGCCGATGCTCAGCGCCTTGGGCAGCCGCTTGGCCGGTGGCGGCGGCTTCACCGCTGCTGCCGGGTCGACCTCGGCCAGACCGTCACGTACGGCGAAGCGGTGGAAGCCGCGCACGGCGACGACCGTCCGGCCGGCCGAGGCCGCACTGAGTGGCGGATGGGCGGCGTCGCCCTCCCGCAGCCGCATGAGGAAGTCGGTGACCGTCGCCTCGCCGATGGCGTCCAGGCGATCGATCCCCAACTCGTCCAGGAACTCCCGGTAACGCCCGAGATCCCGCCGGTACGAGCGCAGCGTGTTGTCGGCCAGACCGCGTTCGACACTGAGGTGGTCGAGATAGGTCCGCAGCGCGCGCTCCAGCTCGGTCAGGACCTCTCGCCTCCTCAGTGCGCCGCTTCCAGCGCGCTCTCCACCGTGATCGCGTCGATCCCGTGGGCGGCACCGACAGGGGCATTGGTGAGCTTGCCGGCCCAGGTGTTCAGGCCCAGCGCCAGCGCCCGATCGTCGGCACAGGCCTTGACCCAGCCCTTGTCGGCCACGGAGACAACGTACGGCAAGGTCGCGTTGGTGAGCGCATAGGTCGACGTGTTGGGCACCGCGCCCGGCATGTTCGCCACGCAGTAGAAGATCGAGTTGTGGACCTGGTAGGTCGGATCCGCGTGCGTGGTCGGGTGGGTGTCCTCGAAGCAGCCGCCCTGGTCGACGGCGATGTCGACCAGCACCGAGCCGGGCTTCATCTGGGCGACCAGCTCATTGCTGACCAGCTTCGGCGCGGCGGCGCCGGGGATGAGGACGGCGCCGATCACCAGATCCGCCTCGAGCAACTGCTGCTGGATGGCGAGCTTGGATGAGGCCAGTCCGTGCACCCGGTTGTTGTAGCGCCAGAAGCTCATCCGGAGCTTGTCGAGGTCGGTGTCGAGCAGGGTGACGTCGGCGCCCATGCCGAGCGCGATGTTGGCGGCATTCTGGCCGGAGACGCCGGCGCCGATGATCACCACCTTGGCGTTGGCGACACCCCCGACCCCGCCCATGAGCACGCCGCGGCCGCCCTGGGCACGCATCAGCGAGTACGCGCCGACCTGGGGTGCGAGGCAACCGGCCACCTCGGACATCGGGTAGAGCAGCGGCAGGCCGCCCGAGGGCAGCTGCACGGTCTCGTAGGCGATCCCGGTCGTGCCGCGGGCGAGCAGTTCGTCGGTCAGCGGCCGGTCGGCGGCGAGGTGCAGGTAGGTGAAGAGGGTGAGGTCCTCGCGCAACCGGTGGTACTCCTCGGCGATCGGCTCCTTCACCTTGAGGACCATCTCGGCATTGCCCCAGACCTCGTCGGCTGCGTCGATGATGGTGGCACCCTCGGCGGCGTAGGCCTCGTCGGGGATCTGGGAGCCGATGCCGGCGTCCTTCTGGACCAGGACCTGATGGCCGTGTGCGGTGAGCTCGTGTACGCCGACAGGGGTCAACGCGACACGGTATTCGTTGTTCTTCACTTCCTTGGGAACGCCAATCCGCACAATCGTCACCTTTCAATAGCCGATTTCGTTGCCGAAGCTCACTGTAGTCCTCAATGTAACCCCGGTCACATCGGCGCTTCGAGAGGGCCGGCGTACCGCTTTCTCGATAACCCCGGTATCGACTCGTCGTTGAAGGAGGGACCGCCTTTCGAATGTCTGGAGACAGTGAATGCGCCGCATGGTTGCCGCCCTGACCGCACTCGGCCTGGGCATCCCCCTGCTCACCGGCCTGGCCGCTCCCTCGGCCGGTGCGGCGACAACCCCCTACACGGTGCGCACCCTGCACTTCCTCGCCAAGGTCGGAGCCAACAGCCTCGGCGACCCGGCGACCTGCGACGTCGTCGGCGATGTCTACGTACCCCGGACGGCGTCCGCCAGGCACCGCGTCCCGGCGATCCTCACCACCAACGGCTTCGGCGGTTCGAAGGACGACCAGGCCGGGATGGCCCGGTACGCCGCCAGCAATGGCTATGTGGTGCTCTCCTATTCCGGCCTCGGCTTCGGCGGCTCCGGGTGCAAGGTCACCCTGGACGACCCGAGCACCGACGGCATCGCCGCCAAGCAGCTGGTCAGCTATCTCGGCGGCGTGAAGGGCATCGCCTTCACCGACGCCAAGCACACCTTGCCCGCCCCGGTCCTCACGGTGGTCAAGCGGGACAAGCGCAATCACCTGGGCAAGCACCAGGCGCACGACCCGCGGGTCGGCATGGTCGGCGGATCGTACGGCGGCGGCATCCAGTTCGCGGCGGCCTCGGTCGATCCCCGGATCGACACGATCATCCCGATGATCACCTGGAACGACCTGTCCTACTCGCTCGGTCCGAATGCGACCGACCAGCTCACCTCGACCTCGGTGTCCACCAAGACGCCCGGCGCGGTCAAGCTCACCTGGGGACTGCTCTTCTCGGCGCTGGGCGTCGTCACCGGCCTGCAGAACCTCCCCGGCGATCCCGGCCGGCTGCTGCCCTGCCCGAACTTCGCCACCTGGGTCTGCACGGCGCTCGTCACCGGCGGCGCCACCGGCGCCTTCCTGCCCGACGCGGTCGCCTCGATGCGGCACGCCTCGGTGACCAGCTACATGCGCAAGATCCAGATCCCCACCCTCCTCCTGCAGGGCCAGGGCGACACCCTCTTCAACCTGAACGAGGCCGCCGCGACCTATCGGGCGCTCAAGGCGCAGGGCACCCCGGTCAAGATGGTGTGGCACAGCTGGGGCCACTCCGACAGCACACCGGCACCGGGCGAGTTCGACTCGGGCAATCCGAAGCCCGCCCAGCAGTACGAGACCGGTCGCGTCTTCAACTGGTTCAACCACTACCTCAAGGGCCGCAAGGTCTCCACCGGGCCGAACTTCGCCTGGTTCCGCGACTGGGTCCGCTACACCGGA
The DNA here is from genome assembly GCA_030151765.1 of Marmoricola sp. Taxonomy (GTDB): domain Bacteria; phylum Actinomycetota; class Actinomycetes; order Propionibacteriales; family Nocardioidaceae; genus Marmoricola. The sequence goes on along the minus strand of JASLCW010000247.1, from coordinate 3,288 downwards.
AATGCCGCCCCCGCCTTCGCCAGTTCCAGCAGCTTCCCGGTCGGCACCCCGCGCTCGCTGTACCTGTCGGGCTCGAGCATGAGCAGCAGCCCGACCGGACTGTCCACCGACGCCCAGACCCTGGTGACGCCGCCGGCCGGCCTGCCGAGCTCGTTCAACACGCTCGACGCCATCGGCGGATTCGTTCAGCTCCCGATCCCGGAGGCGGACTTCCCCGGCACCACCGCCACCTGGACCACCGCTCCGCTGACCTCGGCCTGGGATGTCGTCGGTTCGCCGAAGCTGAACCTCAAGGTGGCAGCGCCGCTGACCCTCTCCGGTCTCCCGGTCACCAACCTGGTGCTCTTCGCGCGGGTGATGGACGTGGGGCCGGACGGCAAGGCCGCCCCGATCCACGACCTGATCGCCCCGATCCGGGTGCCGGACGCGACCAAGGCCTTCGCCGTGACGATGCCCGCCTTCGTGCACCGCTTCGCCCCGGGCCACAAGATCCAGCTCGTCGTCAGCGGCGGCTCGCTGAACTACCGGGGCGGCATCCTGCCCACACCGGTGACCATCGCCGGCGGGACCGGCCAGATGCTCAGCCTGCCCGTGACGAACTGACCGGCCGGCGCCGGCTCAGAGTTCGCCGCGGCGCTTGAGCACGTCGTACGCGAGCACGCAGGCGGCGAGCGGACCCTGCTGGACGCGTCCGTCGAGTACGGCGTCGAGGAGGTCGGCCATCGGGGTCCAGAAGACCTCGAGCTCGGCCTCTTCGTGCCGCATCGCGAAGTCGCCGCGATCGGCTGGGTGCAGGCCACGCGCCAGATACAGATGGTGGATCTCGGTGCTGAGCCCGACCGTCGGCCACTGGGAGAGCAGGTGCCGCCAGTCATCGGCGCGGAGCTGAGCCTCCTCGCGCAGCTCGCGCTTCGCGGTCTCGACGGGGTCCTCCCCCTCGGCGTCGCAGATGCCCGCGGGCAGCTCGACGAAATTGCGCTGGGCGACGTGGCGGTACTGCCGCACGCAGCAGACCTTCTCGTCCTCGTCGACGGCCAGCACCATCACCGCACCCGGATGCGTGACCACGAGGCGGTCGAAGGCGTCGTCGGGATGGCCCGGCCTGCTGACCCGGTCCTCACGCATGCCGACGACCCAGTCGTCGGCGTGGATCACGCGGCTGGCCGAGACCGGCCAGGACTCGGGGCGATCGGCCAGGTCACTCATCGTCGTCGGCGACGACGCGGCGCAGTCCGGTCTCGTCGATCGGGATCCGCAGTTCCTTCTGGCGGGTCAGCGCGGCGCCCATCAGGCCGGCGAAGAGCGGGTGCGGCCGGGTCGGCCGGGAGCGCAGCTCGGGGTGCGCCTGCGTGGACACGTAGTACGGGTGAACCTCGCGTGGTAGTTCCACGAACTCGACCAGGTCGAGGTCCGGGTTGAGACCGGAGAAGACCAGGCCGGCCTCCTCCAGCTGGCCGCGGTATTCGTTGTTGACCTCGTAGCGGTGCCGGTGGCGCTCCTGGATGTGCTCCTCGCCGTAGGCCTCGCGCGCCAGCGTGCCCTCCTTGAGCTGCGCCGGGTAGAGGCCGAGGCGCATCGTGCCGCCGAGATCGCCCGCGCCCTCGACGAAGCTCTTCTGCTCCTCCATCGTGGCGATCACCGGCTCCGGAACGTCGGGGTCGAACTCGGTCGAGGCGGCCTTGGCCAGACCGGCGACATTCCGCGCGTACTCGATGACCATGCACTGCAGGCCCAGGCAGAGACCCAGGGTCGGGATGCCGTGCGTGCGGGCGTAGGTGAGCGCGCCCAGCTTGCCCTCGATGCCGCGGATGCCGAAGCCGCCGGGGACGCAGATCGCGTCGACCTCACTGAGGCGGCGGGCCGCACCTTCCGGGGTGGCGCACTCGTCGGAGGGGATCCATTCGACATTGACCTTGGCGCTGTGCGCGAAGCCGCCGGCGCGCAGCGCCTCGACGACGGAGAGGTAGGCGTCCGGGAGATCGATGTACTTGCCGACCAGTCCGACGGTCAGCTCCTCCTCCGGGTGGTGCACCTTGCGGAGCAGGTCGTCCCAGAGGGTCCAGTCGACGTCGCGGAAGGGCAGGTTGAGCCGTCGTACGACGTAGGCGTCGAGGCCCTCGCGGTGCAGCACCTTCGGGATGTCGTAGATCGACGGCGCGTCCGCGGCGGTGACCACGGCGTCCTGGTCGACATCGCACATCAGCGAGATCTTCTTCTTCACCGAGTCCGGGATCTGCCGGTCGGCGCGGCAGACGATCGCGTCGGGCTGGATGCCGATCGAGCGCAAGGCCGCCACCGAGTGCTGCGTGGGCTTGGTCTTGAGCTCGCCCGAGGGCCCGATCCACGGCACCAGCGAGACGTGCAGGAAGAAGACATTGTCGCGGCCGAGATCGTGGCGGACCTGGCGGGCGGCTTCGAGGAAGGGCAGCGACTCGATGTCGCCGACGGTGCCACCGATCTCGGTGATCACCACGTCGATGTCCTGGCCGCCCATCGCGAGGATGCGGTCCTTGATCTCGTTGGTGATGTGCGGAATCACCTGGACGGTGTCGCCGAGGTAGTCGCCGCGGCGCTCCTTCGCGATCACCGTCGAGTAGACCTGCCCGGTGGTGACATTGGCGATCTGGTTGAGATCGGTGTCCAGGAAGCGCTCGTAGTGACCGATGTCGAGGTCCGTCTCGGCGCCGTCGTTGGTGACGAAGACCTCGCCGTGCTGGAAGGGATTCATCGTCCCGGGATCCACGTTGAGATAGGGATCCAGCTTCTGCATGGTCACGCTCATGCCGCGCGACTTGAGCAGTCGGCCCAGGCTCGACGCCGTCAGTCCCTTGCCCAGGGACGAGGCGACACCGCCGGTGACGAAGATGTGCTTGCTTGACTTGTCCCTACGCGGCATTTCCACGGGATTCGATTCTAGCAAGTGTTTGCGGGCTGGTCAGCGGGACCCGCGGGCGAGCTCGAGCAACTCCTCGGCGTGGGCCATCGCGGTCTCCGACCCCTCCTGGCCGGCCAGCATCCGGGAGAGCTCACTGACCCGGCCGGCATCGTCCAGGACGGTGAGTCCCGAGGTCGTGATCGAGCCGTCGCCGGCCTTGCGTACGACGACGTGGTGGTCGGCGAAGGCGGCCACCTGGGGCAGGTGGGTGACGACCAGGACCTGGGAGGTGCGCGCGAGCGCCGCCAGCCGTCGGCCGACCTCGATCGCGGCCCTGCCGCCGACCCCGGCGTCCACCTCGTCGAAGACGAAGGTCGGCACCGGGTGGGTACCCGCGAGCACCACCTCGAGCG
>JASLCW010000245.1 GCA_030151765.1 Marmoricola sp. | reverse complement strand
ACGCCGTGCGGGCGCTGGCAGAGGAGGCACCGGCTCTGGTCGCGGATGCATGGTCGCCGCCGATCTGCCCTGCTACCCAAGGCCGTCCGGTGGTAGCGGTCGCCGGTGGACGCGCCTTCACGTTCCGGTACACCGAGACAGACGAGCTCCTCGCCACCGCCGGCTGCGATGTCGTGACCTTCGATCCCTTGCATGACGAACGGCTTCCAGCGGGCACATCGGGCATCTACCTGGGTGGCGGCTTCCCCGAGATGTACGCCGCCGAACTGGCCGCGAACCATTCCCTGCTCGACGACATCCGGAAGGCCGTGACATCGGGGACTCCGACCGTCGCCGAGTGTGCCGGGCTGCTCTACCTGAGCAAGAGCCTCGATGGCGCCGCGATGTCCGGCGTACTCGATGTCGACGCGGCGATGTCCGCACGCCTGACCTTGCGCTACCCGTCGGCCACGGCCACCGGCGACAACCTGTTGTGCCGGGCGGGTGAGACCGTCACGGGGCACGAATTCCATCGCACCTACACCTCTCCGTCGCACGGTGACGAGGCGGCGTGGAGCGTCGACGGTGAGAGCATCGGCTTCGCGTCGCCGAGCCTGCATGCGAGCTACCTCCATGTGCACTGGGCCGGGCATCCCTTGCTGGCACAGCGGTTCGCGGACGCCGTACACGCGGCAACGCCGTACGGACCGGGCGATCCGCTCCGTCACCACGGTGATGTCGAGGCCACCGAAGGCCTGCTCGACCTCGCGGTCAATGTGTTCGACGGGCCGCGACCCGATTGGCTCGACACCGCGTTGCACGCGGCCGTCGACGAGGCCACGTCGTATCCCGATCCGAGGCCGGCCCGCGAAGCGGTGGCCTCGCGGCACGGCCGATCCGTCGACGAGGTGTTGCTCACCGCGGGCGCGGCGGAAGCCTTCACGTTGATCGCACGGATGTGTCCCTGGCAGCGACCGGTCGTGGTGCATCCGCAGTTCACCGAGCCTCATGCCGCCCTCGAGCAGGCGGGGCATCGCGTCGAGAGCGTGATCGCGACGCCCGGTGAGGCTTTCGCCTTACCCATAAGGCGAATTCCCGAGGACGCCGACCTGGTGATCGTCGGCAATCCGACCAACCCGACCGGTGTACTGCACAGTGCGGACGACATCCGGGCGCTCTGCCGCCCGGGACGTCTTGTGGTGGTCGACGAGGCCTTCATGGACGCCGTACCGGGGGAGCCGGAATCCCAGGTTCGCCTGGGAAGCCAGGGACTCCTGGTGATCCGCAGCCTCACCAAGCACTGGTCCATCCCCGGTGTGCGGGCGGGCTATGTCCTCGCCGAAACCGGCATCATCGCCGAGCTGGCCCGTGCCCAGACTCCGTGGAGTGTGTCGACGGCGGCAATCGCGGCAGCCCTCGCCTGTTGCACCGAGGAAGCACAGGCAGAGTCGCTACGCCGGGCCGAGCTGATCGCGTCCTGGCGAGCCGAGCTCCAACAGGGACTGCGCTCCCGCAGTATCGACGTGATCGACTCCGCTGCCTCATTCGTCCTCGCCCGCGTCGGCGCGGGGGTGCATCAGGCCCTGCGCGACAAGGGGATCGCGGTTCGCCGCGCGGACACCTTCCCCGGCCTCGACGACGCCTGGATACGCATAGCCGCGCGACCTCCCGCGACCACTCGCGTCCTGATGGACGCCCTCGACCAGCTCGACCGATCCTGAAGGAGCCCGACCATGCCCTATGTCTCTGCACCGTCTGACATCGCCCGCAATCACGCCGAGAAGCGACTCGGTGCGCTGGCGACGCCGCCGGGTGCGCTCGGGCGCCTGGGTGAGCTCGGTGTCTGGCTGGCCACCTGCCAGGGTCAGGTTCCGCCGGTGCCGGTCGACAATGTGCGGCTGGTGATCTTCGCCGGTGACCACGGGGTCGCCGGACATGGTGTCTCGGCTTTCCCGCCGGCGATCACCGGCGCGATGGTGCGCACCTTCCTGGCGGGCAAGGCAGGCGTGTCCGCACTCGCGAAGGCGCACGGGGTTGCCGTCCGGGTGCTCGACATCGGGGTCGACGAGGACTTCGCGGACCTCGACGAGGCCAGGCGAGCCGCCCTCACGGCGTACAAGATCAGACGCGGCAGCGGTGCGATCCATCTGGAGGACGCGCTCACCTCCGAGGAGACCCGCCGTGCGCTGGAGGCCGGCGCTGCCGTCGCCCGTGAGGAGATCGCCGCCGGGGCACAGCTCCTGATCAGTGGCGACATGGGCATCGGCAACACCACTCCGGCGGCCGCGATGGTGGCCGCGGCGCTGGGGCTGCCGGCCGAGGAGGTCGTCGGCCGGGGGACGGGCGTCGACGATGCCGGGCTGCGCCTCAAGACCGGTGTTGTCACTGCGGCGCTCGCCCGTGGAGGCGGCCGCCTGGAGGACCCGATCGAGACCCTCGCCGCCGTCGGCAGCGCCGATCTCGCGGCCAGTACGGGCTATCTGCTCGCCGCCGCGCAGGACGGCGTACCCGTGCTGCTCGACGGACTGATGAGCGTCGCGTGTGCCTTGACCGCCGACCGCATCGAGCCCGGTGCGGCCGCCTGGTTCGCCGCCGGCCACCGTTCGACCGAGCCGGCGCAGTCGCTGGCGCTGGCCAAGCTCGGTCTCGATCCCCTTCTCGATCTCGGCCTGCGGCTGGGCGAGGGCTCCGGCGCGGTCGCCGCGGTGCCCGTCGTGCGCAGCGCGGCGGCACTGTTGCGGGACGTGGCGCTGCTCAGCGAACTCGGAGTCGAATGACCGGGACGCGAGGACTCGGCCTGGCCACCGGCTTCGCGCTCGATCGCCTGCTCGGCGATCCGCGGCGCGGGCACCCGGTGGCGCTCTTCGGAAGTACTGCCTCGAGGTTCGAGGCCGTCACGTACGGCGATCGCCGCGGCAACGGGATCGCCCATGTCGCCCTGCTCGTGGGCGGTACGACGATCGCCGCGCGGCTGGTCGAGCGGAGGCGATCGTCCCTGCTCGCCACGGCTCTTGCGACCTGGACGGTTCTCGGAGGCCGTTCGCTCGAGCGTGAGGCGCTGGCCGTGCATGCCTACCTGGACGCCGGCGATCTCCCGAACGCACGTCGGCGGCTGACCCATCTGGTCGGACGCGACACCGGCGACCTGACCGGGAGCGACGTGGCCCGCGCGGTCGTCGAGTCCGTCGCCGAGAACACCTCCGATGCTGTCGTCGCGCCCTTGTTCTGGGGCGCATTCGCCGGAGTCCCGGGCCTGCTCGGCTATCGCGCCGTCAACACGCTCGACGCCATGATCGGTCACCACAACGATCGCTACGAGAACTTCGGATGGGCGGCCGCGCGACTCGACGACCTGGCGAACCTGCCGGCCGCCCGGCTCGGCGGCCTCGCCGTGCTGGCGGCACGCCCGGCGAGTGCAGGGGAGGCATGGAGGGCGTGGCGGCGCGATGCCCGGAAACACCCGAGTCCCAATGCCGGCGTGATCGAGGCGGCTTTCGCGGGCTCGCTGGGGATCCGTCTCGGTGGCACCAACCGCTATCACGGCGAGCGTGTCGAACACCGCGTCGTGATGGGGGACGGCCGCCCCGCCGAGGCGTGCGACATCGCGGCCGCCGTCCACCTCGCCCGCAGGGTCGACCGGATCGCACTCGCCATCGCGGTCCTCCTTGCCCTGATCGCCGGGAGGCGTCGATGAGCTCCGAAGCACTTGTCCTCGTGGGGATGTCGATCAGCGACGCGGATCGTCGTACCGAGTTGGCGGCAGCGGCCGCGGCTCGCGGCGCGACCGTCGCCTTCCTGCAACAGGCAGAACCCGCGCTGTCGCTGGAACTGACGAGACTCGCCGACCTCGGTACGACGACCGTCACGCTGGTCGGTGTCAACCTCGGGCCGCTCGGTCCGGCGCACTCCTGGCTGCGTCGGATCGCCGGACACTGGTGGCGTCAACACGCGGGTACGACGCCCGCGGTGCTGGTCGCCACGAGGCTGGCCGATGGCCTCGACGTGATCGACGACGTACTCGCGGAGACGAAGGCGATCCACGGCGACGAGGCCGGAATCACCTCTGCCGCATGGGAGTCCGTGACCGGTCACCGGCACCAGGTGATGGTCTGCCGGGGTCCGCGCTGCACCGCCAGGGGCGCGGTCGACAGTCTGCGGGCGATGGTGCTGGCGATGGTCGAGCACCAGCTCGGCGACGACGACGTACTCCTCGTGCACACCGGCTGCCAGTTCCCGTGCAATCAGGCACCGGTGATCAGCGTGCAGCCCGACGATGTCTGGTACGGCCACGTCGACCCGGAGGCCGCGACCGCGATCGTCAACGAGCACTTCGTCGGCGGCAGCGCCGTGGAGAGCCACCGGCTGCCTCGCTGAGCAGGTCAGGCGACATCGCGGATGGTGCCGAGCCAGGGCTCGAGGCCGTCGCTCGTCACCGCAACGACGGATTCCCCAGGGGCGACCAGCAGCGACTCGAAGGTCTCGCGCAGGTGCAGGGGCTGCGCCCCGACGCCGGTGAAGAGCAGGCGCGTGCTGACCTTGCCGAGCTGACCCGGTCCGATGCTGAGCTGTCCGCCGGATCCGTCCCACACCTGTGTCTGGCCGGGGCGGCTCGGCAGCCAGAAGCGCCCGCGCGAGCGGTGCCGGCCGGTGCCCAGTCGTTCGATGCCGGCCAGCAGCCGCCCCGGGTGGAAGGGGAGCGGCGAGGTCAGTTCGAGGCGCCACACCCGCGGTGACTCCCAGGCAGGGACGGACCTGGCGAAGCCGTCCGACGACCAGTCCCGGGTCGCGAGGTGGTCGTGTGCGCCTGCGAGGAGGCGGGTGCCGTCCAGGTTCTCCGCCCCGACGACGATCCCGGCCGTCGGTCGCGCAAGTGCGGTCACCAGATCCACGGCCGCCGGGTCCGGCTGCCCGGTCAGTACGACGACGTCGGCGTACTCGACCAGCGCGCAGCCGACCTCGCCGAGACCTCGTCGATCGAGCGGGCCGGCATGCAGGCCGCGTTCGGCCAGCAGTTCGTCGCCGAGGAGGTCGTCGACGACGGACTCTCCCGCGATCGCGGCCACGAAGGCGGTGTTCCTGAGATGCCGCTGCAGCCGGGGCTCGCGTGCCACCACGGTGCCGATCTGTGCCGGCTCGGCACCGACGGGCAGGCAGGCGAGCACCGAGTCCCAGCGGCCGTCACGGGCGACACGCTCGATCGTCGGGACGATGTCCTCGCGCAGGGCGCAGCTGATGCAGGCATGGGCGAGCTCGATCTCCGCGTGCTCGATGACGCCGGTCGCGTCACTGACGGTTCGGACCAGCACCTCGCGCTCGGGGTCGATCGCGTGGTGTACCGCCACCGCGCGGGGGACATCCCAGCTCAAGCTCAGCAGAGTGCCGGTCAGGGCATCGGGGTCGACACCGGTGAGGACGACGACGGGGGTTCTCATCAAGAGCAGCTCCTGTGTAAGAATGAAAATCATTGTCATTATTACCGAAGGGAGAGCCGAGTGTCACGCGGGGACCGATGGGGGCGGCGTGTCGCGGGCTGGAAGGTGCTGGCCGGCCGGGGGATCGAGGCCGCGGCGCGAAAGCAGAGTGACACGGCCAACAGACGGTGGCGCGGGGAAGCGGACACGCGGTACGTTGACCTGGCACGCCGGACGTGAGGAAGCCAGTGAGAATCTGGCACGGTCACGCCACTGTGAGAATCCCCTTGGAAACAAGGGATTCGAAGTCAGATCTTCCGCCGTCGTGTTGTCCGCCCAAAGAGGGAACGTTGTATTCCTGAAGGAGCATCACGTGAGCAACACGTCTGCTGTC
>JASLCW010000108.1 GCA_030151765.1 Marmoricola sp. | reverse complement strand
CCTGGTGATCGCGCCCTTCTTCACCAGCTTCCTGCTGCGCACGCTGTCCTGGAAGCTGATCCTGGCCGACCACGGCTGGGTGGTGGGTGCGCTGAAGAGCGTGCACATCCTGGGTTCCGACGGCCGCCTGCTGAACACCTCGGTCGCGGTGATCGCGGGCATCGTCTACAACTTCCTGCCCTTCATGGTGCTGCCGCTCTACGCCAGCCTGGAGAAGATCGACGGCCGGCTGATCGAGGCGGCCAGCGATCTGTATGCCTCGCCGGTCAAGGCCTTCTTCAAGGTCACCTGGCCTTTGTCCCTGCCCGGCGTCGTGGCCGGCACGCTGCTGACCTTCATCCCGGCTGCCGGTGACTACATCAACGCCCAGTTGCTCGGCAGCCCGGCGCAGCGGATGGTCGGCAATGTCATCCAGAGCCTGTTCACCACCATCGGCGACTACGCCATCGCCGGATCGCTGTCGGTGATCTTGATGGCGATCATCGTGACGCTGGTGCTCGTCTATATCCGCAAGGCGGGGACGGAGGAATTGCTGTGAGCGGCTTTGCTGCGGTTCGCCGCTGGATCGGCGAGCACGTCGTACTGATCCTGGGCCTGCTGGTCCTGGTCTACATGTTCGTGCCGATCGCGGTCGTGGTGCTGATGAGCTTCAACGACCCCGGCAAGTCCAAGAACGTCTACGCCTTCCGCAGCTTCACCCTCGACAACTGGACCAATCCGTGTTCGCCGGCGGGGATGTGTCATGCGGTCGGAGTGAGCATCGGCATCGGCCTGCTGGCCACCCTGGTCGCGACCGCGATCGGCACGATGGCGGCCTTCGCGCTGGTGCGGCACGACTTCGCCGGGCGCTCCTTCGCCAACACGATCATCTTCCTGCCGATGGCCTCGCCCGAGATCGTCATGGGCTCCTCGCTGCTGGCGCTCTTCCTGTCCGCGGGTTTCGCCGCGCAGCTCGGCTTCTGGACGATCCTCATCGCCCACGTGATGTTCTGCCTGTCCTTCGTCATCGTGACCGTCAAGGCGCGGCTGGCCGGGCTCGACGAGAACCTCGAGCAGGCGGCGATGGATCTCTACGCCACCGAGGCGCAGACCTTCTGGCGGATCACCTTCCCGCTGGTGCTTCCCGGCATCCTCGGAGCCGCACTGCTGAGCCTCTCGCTGTCCTTCGACGACTTCATCATCACGAACCTGAACGCCGGCCAGACGGTCACCTTCCCGATGTTCGTCTGGGGTGCCTCGCAGCGCGGCGTACCGATGCAGGTCAACGTCATCGGCACGGCGATGTTCCTGATCTCGATCACCATCGTGCTGGTCGGTGAGATCAACAACCGCCGTCGGCAGAAGGCGCTGGCTGCCTGACCCACGTCGTACGACATGCCAACCGCCCCGCCCGTTCTGGTGAACGGACGGGGCGGTCGGGCTTCCGAGAAAGGTCGGTACCGATGATCCTCAGATCAGCGACGAGGCCTTGTCGAGCACGGTGCGCAGGATCTGCTCCATCTCGTCGAAGTGGGACTGGTCGCAGATCAGCGGCGGGGAGAGCTGGATGACCGGGTCGCCGCGGTCGTCGGCGCGGCAATAGAGGCCGCCGTCGTACAGGGCCTTGGAGAGGAAGCCCACGAGCAGGCGCTCGGACTCCTCGTCGTCGAAGGTCTCCTTGGTGGCCTTGTCCTTCACGAGCTCGATGCCGTAGAAGTAGCCGTCGCCACGGACATCGCCGACGATCGGCAGGTCGAGCAGCTTCTCGAGGGTGGACCGGAAGGCGCCCTCGTTGTCACGCACGTGCTCGAGCACGCCCTCGTTGTCGAAGGCCTCGAGGTTGGCCAGCGCGACGGCGGCGGCGACCGGGTGGCCACCGAAGGTGTAGCCGTGCAGGAAGGTGTTGTCGCCCTCGAGGAAGGGCTGCATCAGCCGGTCGGTCGCGATCATCGCGCCCATGGGCGCGTAGCCCGAGGTGAGGCCCTTGGCGCTGGTGATGATGTCGGGCTGGTAGCCGTAGCGCTCGGAGCCGAACATGTGGCCGAGGCGGCCGTAGGCGCAGATCACCTCGTCGGAGACCAGGAGTACGTCGTACCGGTCGCAGATCTCGCGGACCCGCTGGAAGTATCCGGGCGGCGGCGGGAAGCAGCCGCCGGCGTTCTGGACCGGCTCGAGGAAGACCGCGGCGACCGTGTCGGGTCCCTCGTTCTCGATGGCGACCGCGATCTGGTCGGCGGCCCAGCGGCCGAAGGCCTCGGGATCCGAACCGTCGAGCAGCCCGCCCGTGGTCTCCGAGGCGCGATAGATGTTCGTGTTGGGCACCCGGAAGGTGGAGGGCACCAGCGGCTCGAAGGGCGCCTTCAGCGGCGGCAGGCCGGTGATCGAGAGCGCGCCCTGGGTGGTGCCGTGATAGGCGACCGCCCGCGAAATCACCTTGTGCTTACCGGGTTTGCCAGTCAGCTTGAAGTATTGCTTGGCAACTTTCCACGCGGTTTCGACCGCTTCGGTGCCGCCGCTGGTGAAGAACACCCGGTTCAGGTCGCCCGGGGCGTAGGCCGCGAGCCGCTCC
>JASLCW010000206.1 GCA_030151765.1 Marmoricola sp. | reverse complement strand
GGGGACTCGAACCCCTGACCCTCTGCATGCCATGCAGATGCGCTACCAGCTGCGCCACAGCCCCAGGCTGCCCTTCCGGACAACAGCGGAAATACTAGCGGCCGGGTGGGGCGGATGCGAAATCGGGGGTAGCCCCGGCGTTGTACGCCGCCAGCCGGAGGTGGTCGTCGACCTGCTCGATGCGGGCCCAGGAGCAGTTCTCCATGCCCACCAGCTGCGCGCCGGCGAGCCCCACCGGCCAGCCGAGGAGATCGCCGATGCCGTCCTTCAGGCAGGCACCGTGGGCCACGACGATGGCGCGCTGACCGTCGTCGAGCGCAGCGAGGCACTCGCGGAGGGCAGTTCCCATCCGCGAGGCGACGGCCGCGGCACTCTCCTCACCCGGGACCGACAGCGGATCGGCACCGCGGCGGGACGCGTACTCCTCGGGGTAGCGCTCGGCGTACTCCGCCCAGGTCAGCCCGGACCGTACGCCGACGTCGAGCTCTCGGAGGCGCTTGTCCAACTGCACCGTGAGACCGCACCGCGCGCCGACGATCTCCGCGGTCTCGCGGGCCCGGGCCAGGTCGCTCGACCACAGCGCCACGGCACCGGAGCCGGCCAGCGCCTCGGCCGCGCGCGCGGCCTGCCGACGGCCGGTGTCATCGAGCGGTACGTCGGCGTGCCCCTGGGCGCGGCCTTCGAGATTCCAGGCCGTCTGCCCGTGACGCAGCAGCACCAGGCTCCGTCTCATCGGGGCGCGTGCACCTCGGCAGGGAGCTCGATCACCGGGCAGTCACGCCAGAGCCGCTCGAGTGCGTAGAACTCGCGCTCCTCGTCATGCTGCACGTGTACGACGATCTCCCCGAAGTCGAGGAGCACCCATCGTCCCTCCTGGTGACCTTCACGACGGATCGTCTTCGCGCCGACCTCGCGCAACCGGTCCTCGATCTCCTCCACGATGGTGCGCACGAGGCGGTCGTTGGAGGCCGAGCACACGACGAAGGCGTCGGTGATGGCGAGTTGCTCGGAGACGTCGAAGGCGACGATCCGCTCGCCCTTCTTGTCGGCCGCCGCGAGTGCGGCGATCTCGACCAGGCGGCGGGCGCTGTCGGCGATGGGCATCAGGAGACTCCTGCGTAGAGGTCGTGCTTGGCGATGTACTGCACAACGCCGTCGGGGACGAGGTACCAGACCGGATCGCCCAGGCGACGCCGTTCCCGGCACTCGGTCGAGCTGATCGCCAGCGCGGGGATCTCCAGCAGGGTCACCCGGTCACCGGGGATCCCGCTGAGCGAGGAGGCATCCATGGTGTAGCCGGGCCTGGTGCAGCCGACGAAGTGCGCCATCGCGAAGAGCTCACCGGCATCACGCCAGGTGAAGATCTCCGCGAGCGCGTCGGCACCGGTGATGAAGAAGAGTTCGGCGCCGTCGTACACCCGGGCGAGATCACGCAGCGTGTCGATCGTGTACGTCGGTCCGCCGCGGTCGATGTCCACCCGGGAGACCGTGAAGCGTGGATTGGAGGCGGTCGCGATGACCGTCATCAGGTAGCGATGCTCGGCCGGTGAGACCTCACGGTCTGCCTTCTGCCAGGGCTGACCGGTCGGCACGAAGACGACCTCGTCGAGGTCGAAGGATGCCTGGACCTCGCTGGCCGCCACGAGGTGGCCGTGGTGAATCGGGTCGAAGGTGCCGCCCATCACCCCGATACGGCGCATGCCCGGCACGCTCAGGTCTCGATCAGGAGTGGTCGCGGCCCTTGCCGAAGGCCATGAATCCGAAGAGCAGGAGCATGAAGATGGCGAGCGTGACGCCACCGATCACCCACGGGGTGGCGCCGGCGGAGGTCTCGGCCTCGAGCGGGATGGTCAGCAAGGTCATGGGCGTAGCCTATCGGGCCCGGCGCTCAATGCAGGAAGAGGCCCAGCCCGGTGAGGATCGCCCAGAAGAAGAGGATCCGCCCGAGGAAGCCGGCGACGAAGAAGACGACCACATTCATCCGCAGCGATCCGGCCACGGCGGCCATCACGAAGAAGGGCGGGATCCCGATCGCCGCGGACAGGAAGGTCAGGCCGCCGCTGAAGAAGGGCCGCCCCTCGACCTGGCCGCGCCACTTCTCGTAGCTGGCCTGGCGCTTGGGGTCCTCGAGCTTCTTCTGCAGCCAGGGCACGTTCAGCGCACCCCGGGCGGCGTAGAACCAGCTCATCTTGCCGACGTTCTGCCCCAGGGAGCCGATCACGGAGAGCAACAGCGCCGACGAGGCGAGGGAGTCGTCGGGCGCCTTCGCGTACACGACGACGATGTACGCCTCCATGTTGAAGATCGGGATGATCGCGGAGAGCGCGCCGAAGCCGAAGGTGAGCAGCAGCAGCTTCATCAGCGACCCCGCACCTGGGGGCCGCCGGCTAGTCCGATCACCGGATGTGGCCGTCGCCGGTCACGACGTACTTCGTCGTGGTCATCTCCGGCAGCCCCATCGGGCCGCGGGCGTGCAGCTTCTGCGTCGAGATGCCGATCTCGGCGCCGAAGCCGAATTCACCGCCATCGGTGAAGCGGGTGCTGGCATTGACCATCACCGCGGCGGAGTCGACCGCGGCAACGAAGCGGCGGGCGGCACTCTGCGAGCCGGTGACGATCGCATCGGTGTGGCCCGACGAGTAGCGGCGAATGTGCGCGATCGCCGCGTCGAGGTCCGGTACGACGGCCGCGGACATGTCCAGCGAGAGATATTCGCAGCCGTAGTCGTCATCGGTCGCGGGCACGACGCCAGTGAGGCCTGCGAAGGCCTCGTCACCGTGAAGGGTGACCCCGGCCTCCTGCAGGGCGGTGACCACGCGAGGCAGGAAGGCCTCCGCGACATCGGCGTGCACCAGCAGCGCCTCGGCGGAATTGCACACCGACGGCCGGTGCGTCTTGGAGTTGAGCACGATCCTGAGCGCCATGTCGAGGTCGGCGTCGGCATCGACGTACACGTGACAATTGCCGACACCGGTCTCGATCACCGGAACCGTCGACTCCTCGACCACCGAACGGATCAGGCCGGCGCCGCCGCGTGGGATGAGCACGTCTACGAGCCCGCGGGCGCGCATCAGTTCCTTCGCCGACTCACGGCCCTCTCCCCCGATGAGCTGGATGCTGTCGGCGGGCAGGCCGGCCGACTCGAGGCCGGCCCGGAGCGCGGCGACGATGGCGGCATTGGAACGGCTCGCGCTCGACGAACCGCGGAGCAGCACCGCATTGCCCGATTTGAGGCAGATGCCGGCCGCATCGGCAGTGACATTGGGGCGTGCCTCGTAGATGATCCCGACGACGCCGAAGGACACCCGCACCTGGCGCAGTTCGAGTCCGTTGGGCAGGTTGCTGCCGCGCACGACCTCACCCACGGGGTCGGCCAGGCCGGCCACCTCACGCAGGCCGTCGGCCATGCCCCCGAGCCGGGCCTCGTCGAGGCGGAGCCGGTCGATCAGGTGCTCCGGGGTGTCGGCCTCCCGGGCGGCGGCGATGTCCTCGGCATTGGCGGCGAGGATGCCCACCGACTCGGCGAGCAAGGTGCTCGCGAGTGCCTCGAGGGCAGAGTCCTTGCGGGCACGCGTTGCCTGCGCCAGCTCGACCGAGGCAACACGGGCGCGCGCGCATGCCTCGGCGACCGAGGGCGACGTGTTCGACATGCCCGAAGGTTACCGGGGCGCCTCGGCCTAGACGGGGATGAGGGTTGGCGAGACGACCGAGCCGGGACGACCGCCGTCGTACAGGAAGCGCTCCAGCACCTCGAGACCGACGACCTCCCAGGCCGGCAGATTCGCCGAGGCCCGGTGCTCCGACCACAGCCGCAGCGCCAGCGAGGCCACGTCGATCATGGACTCGCCCTCGTCCCAGAAGGAGACCTCGGCCCGGTCGGCGGCGTACCGCATCGCACTCATGAAGGGCCGTTCCTCGGCGAGGCGCACGAGTGCGGCCCGGACGAGCGCGGCTTCCATGGGTGCCCCGGACACGGTCACAGTGATGTGCCAGTGACGCGTCACAGCGTGGCCCTCTCTCCACTCTGGTGCCTCGGCACGGGGTCAACAGATCAAGTCTTCCCGATCCGCGGCCCGAACGGGGGAAAATCCCCGAAGTGGCTCCGGCGGACGGTCAGCGGACCACCAGGTCGTCGCGGTGGATGACCTCGCGCTCGTACTCCGGCCCGAACTCCGCGGCCAGCTCACGGGTGTCGCGGCCGAGCAGTCCCGGTAGCTCCCCGGCGTCGTAGTTCACCAGTCCGCGCGCCACGATCCGGCCCTCGGGGTCGAGCAGGTCGACGGGATCGCCGGCACTGAAGCTGCCGGCCACCGCGGTGATGCCGGCGGGCAGCAGCGAGGCCTGCTTCTGTACGACGGCGCGTACGGCGCCCGCGTCCAGCGTCAGCCGGCCCTTCGGATCGGTCGCGTGCGCCAGCCAGAGCAGCCGGGTCGGACGACGCTTGCCGGTCGGGCGGAAGAGCGTCCCGGTCTCGGCGCCGCTGAGAGCGGCCGCGGCGTGCTTCGCATCGGTCAGTACAACAGGAATCCCCGCGCCCGTTGCGACCCGGGCGGCATCGAGCTTGGTGTGCATGCCGCCGGTGCCCACGCGCGAGCCGACACCGCCGATCTCCACGTGCGCCAGCTCGGCGGGATCGTTCACCTCGCCGATCAACCGGCTGCCGGTCCGCGAGGGAGGGCCGTCGTACAGGCCGTCGACGTCGGAGAGCAGCACCAGCACGTCGGCATGAACCAGATGTGCGACCAGGGCGGCGAGCCGGTCGTTGTCGCCGAAGCGGATCTCGGAGGTGGCCACCGTGTCGTTCTCGTTGACGACCGGCACGACACCGAGTTCGAGCAGGCGCGCGAAGGTGCTGTGCGCATTGCGATAGTGCGCACGCCTGGTCACGTCGTCGACGGTGAGCAGTACCTGACCGGTGGTGAGCCCGTGGTGGGCGAAGCGCTCGGTGTAGCGGCGTACCAGCAGGCCCTGGCCGACCGAGGCGGCCGCCTGCTGGGTGGCCAGGTCACGCGGGCGCTTGGCGAGCCCGAGCGGGGCCAGGCCGGCCGCGATCGCGCCGGAGGAGACCAGCACGAGCTCGCTCCCGCGGGCTCGCACCGCGGCGAGACTGTCGACCAGCCGGTCGAGCAGCTGCGGGTCGAGCGCGCCGTCCTCCTGGGTCAGCGAGGAGGAGCCGACCTTGACCACGATCCGCTTGGCGGAACTGACGAGATCGCGGCTCATTCCTCGTCAGCGCTCCAGTCGGGCTCCCGGTCGAGGCGGCGGGCCACGTCGGCGCGGGTCTCGAACTCGCCGCGCTCGGGCATCGCCTCGTCGATGGCGCGGCGTCGGCGTGCCGCCGGGCGCTGCTCGTCGAAGCGGGCGTCCTCGCCACGCCGGCTGAGGTTCTCGGCGCCGGCGTCGACACCGGGCTTGAAGTCGAAGACGACGGCATTGTCGGGGTGGCCGATGAGGACGGTGTCGCCCTCGACGGCGCCCAGGCCGATGAGCCGGTCCTCGACGCCGAGACGGTTGAGCCGGTCCGCGAGGAAGCCGACGGCCTCGTCGTTGGAGAAGTCGGTCTGGCGGACCCAGCGCTCCGGCTTCTCACCGCGCACCCGCCAGGCGGGCGCGCCGTCGGACTCGGTGATCGGGGTGACGACGAAGTCCTCGCCCTTCGCACCCGAGCCGGGCCGCAGCACGATCCTGGCCGCCGCCTCCTTGGCGGGCTCCATGGCCCGCCGCTCGGTCACCATGCGGGCCATCGCGAAGGTCAGCTCGCGCAGGCCCTCACGGGAGGCGGCACTGATCGGGAAGTACAGCCAGCCGCGCGCCTCGATGTCCTCGACGACCATGTCGACGAGCTCACGGCCGTCGGGGACGTCGATCTTGTTGAGCGCGACGATGCGCGGACGGTCCTCGAGGCCGCCGTACCGCTGCAGTTCGGCCTCGATCACGTCGAGGTCGTCGATCGGGGTCCGGCCGGGTTCCATCGTGGCCATGTCGACCACGTGGACCAGCGCGGCGCAGCGCTCGATGTGGCGCAGGAAGTCGTGGCCGAGGCCACGGCCCTCGCTGGCGCCCTCGATCAGACCGGGTACGTCGGCGACGGTGAAGATGGTCTCCCCCGCCTGGACGACGCCCAGGTTGGGCACCAGCGTGGTGAAGGGATAGTCGGCGATCTTGGGCCGCGCCCGCGAGATCGCCGCGATCAGGCTCGACTTGCCCGCGCTCGGAAAACCCACCAGACCGACATCCGCGACCACCTTGAGCTCGAGGGTGATCTCGAAGTCCTCGCCGGGCTCGCCGAGCAGGGCGAAGCCGGGCGCCTTGCGCCTGGCGGACGCGAGCGCGGCATTGCCGAGGCCGCCGCGGCCACCCTGGGCGATCACCATCTCGGTGCCGAAGCCGACCAGGTCGGCCAGCACCTCGCCCTCGTCGCTGATCACGACCGTGCCGTCGGGGACCGGCAGCACCAGGTCGTCACCGTGACTGCCGTTGCGGTGAGCCCCGGCGCCGTGGCCACCGTGGCCGGCCGCGCGCTTGCCGCCGAGGTGATAGTCGATCAGGGTGGTGACGTCGGGGTCGACGCGCAGGATCACCGAGCCGCCGGGGCCGCCGTTGCCGCCGTCCGGGCCGCCGAGCGGCTTGAACTTCTCGCGGTGGACGGAGGCGACGCCGTTGCCGCCGCGTCCGCCGATGACACGCAGGCGAACCTGGTCGACGAAGGTCGGGACGGCCACGATGGCTCCTTAGGTGTGTTCGAGAACGACGAAGGGCGCCCCTGTCAGTCAGGGACGCCCAACGCTTGAAGCGGAAGTCAGACGGACGTCACTCCGCGGACGGGACGATGTTGACGACCCGGCGGCCGCGACGCGTACCGAACTCGACATTGCCCGCGACCAGGGCGAACAGGGTGTCGTCGCCACCGCGGCCGACGCCCGAGCCCGGGTGGAAGTGGGTGCCGCGCTGGCGGACGATGATCTCGCCGGCGTTGACCAGCTGGCCGCCGTAGCGCTTGACGCCGAGGCGCTGGGAGTTGGAATCGCGGCCGTTCTTGGTGGACGCCGCGCCCTTCTTGTGTGCCAT
>JASLCW010000104.1 GCA_030151765.1 Marmoricola sp. | reverse complement strand
CCGATCAGGGCGAGCGCCGTGGTGCCCAGCGCGGACAGGTCTCCGGTGCCGATGCCCGACCACTCCCTGACCGGCGGCAGTGCGTCGGCGGCGAGCATCCGCGCCAGGGCCCCGACCACGTCCGGGGCGATGCCGTTGCCACCGGCGAGGAGTTGGTTGATCCGTACGACGAGCATGGCCCGGACCCGCTCTGCCGAACGCAGTTCACCCGCAGAGGTGGCGTGCGAGCGCAGCAGCCGCAACGCCTGTGCGTCCGGGTCGGCGACGGCCACGCTCCGATTGGCACCAACGCCGGTGGACCTGCCGTAGATCGGGCGCCTTCCGGCCACCTCCGCCGCGAAGGACTGCGCGGCCGCGACGCCTTCCAGGGCGGCACGATCCAGCTCCACCGTCGCCTCACCACGCGCGATCCGGGCGATTGTCCCGGCCGCCAGCGGACCGCCTCCGAGCACGACCACGGGCTTCCCGGCTGACTGGTCCATCGGCACTCCCTGCCTCGGCGCAAGCGGCGCATTTGTCGTGGCGACTGTCGGTGGCGTCGGAGATTCTTTGGTGACGACCTCTTCCCAACCGGCACTCGGCAGTGTAATGCTGCTAACAGTTGGCAATCCACTGCTACTCAATGGCAGGTAAGCACATGGTTCAGGCGGTTCAGTCCCACGGCAAGGCAGCGACGCGGACGGTGGAGCGCGCCCTGGGACTGCTCTCGGAGGTCTGCGACACCGAGGCGATCAGTCTCACCGAGTGCGCCCGGCGCGCCGGCATCCCCACGAGTACGGCGCTGCGCCTGCTGCGCACCCTCGAGCAGTCCGGGTTCGTGATCCGGCGCGAGGACGGTGCCTTCACCGCCGGCGCCCGGCTCCTCCAGATCGGCGCGGCCGCCCTCGGCCACAGCTCACTGGCCCGCCTCTCCGAAGCCCTGCTGCGCCGGATCTCCGACGACACCGGCGAGTCGACCTATCTCTCGGTCCGTGCCGCCGGCGACACCGCCGTCTACATCGCGATGGCCGAGGGCACGCACTCGGTGCGGCACACCAGCTGGATCGGGCGCTCGGTCCCGATGGCGGGCCTCGCCGTCGGCAAAGCGCTCTCCGGCACCGTCCCCGAGCGGGGTTACGCCGCCGAGCGGGACGGCCACGAGAGCGGCGTGACCGCGGTGTCCGCGCCCGTCATCCGGCCCGGTGGCGCCGTCGTCGCCGCGCTCAGCCTGCTCGGCCCGACGTACCGCATCGGCGACGACGAGGTCGCCCGCTACGGCCGCATCCTCGTGGCGGCCACACACGAACTGAGCACCCTCCTGGGTGCCCATCTTCCCGACACCACAACCAGCACACCCCTCCAGGAGGCCGGTCGATGATCCGGTTCAGCAATGTCACCAAGCGCTATCCCGACGGCACCATCGCCGTCGACGACCTCACGATGGAGGCGCCGACCGGCAAGATCACCGTCCTCGTCGGCCCCTCCGGCTGCGGCAAGACGACGAGCCTGCGGATGATCAACCGGATGATCGACCCGACCTCGGGGACGATCACCATCGACGGCACCGACGCGTCGACGCTCCCGGCGCACGAGCTGCGCCGCAAGATCGGCTATGTCATCCAGCACGCGGGGCTCTTCCCCCATCGCACCATCATCGACAACATCGCGACGGTGCCCTACCTGCTCGGCGAGAACAAGAAGCAGGCGCGGGCGCGGGCCGCCGAACTGCTCGAGCGGGTCGGCCTCCCGGGCCACTTCGCGAAGCGCTACCCGGCCCAGCTCTCCGGCGGTCAGCAGCAGCGCGTCGGCGTCGCCCGGGCACTCGCCGCGGATCCGCCCGTCATGCTCATGGACGAGCCCTTCTCCGCGGTCGACCCCGTCGTGCGCGAGCAGTTGCAGGAGCAGTTCCTGCAACTGCAGGGCGATCTCGGCAAGACCATCGCCTTCGTCACCCACGACATCGACGAGGCCATCAAGCTCGGCGACCAGATCGCGGTGATGCAGGTCGGCGGCAAGCTCTCCCAGCTGGCCACTCCGGTCGAACTCCTCTCCCGTCCGGCCAATGCCTTCGTCGCCGGATTCGTCGGCCGCGACCGGGGCTACCGGGCACTCGGCTTCGCGCAGGAACAACTGCCCAGCCACGACGAGCCCGTCGTACGGCTCGGGGCCGAGCGGCCGCCGGCAGCCGCCGCCTCGGCCTCCGACCACGAGGGAGCGTGGATGCTCGCGGTCGACGAGGCCGGAGTCCCCCAGGGCTGGCTCGACCTGTCTGCCCCCGCCGCCGGTGCCGTGGTCGAGGAGGCACACCTCTACCGCGGCGGTACGACGGCGACGCAGGGCGGCTCGCTCCGCGCGGCCCTCGACGCGTGCCTGTCCTCCCCGTCCGGACGCGGGGTCGTCGTCGACGGCGACGGGCGCCTGGTCGGCACCACCCGGCTCGACGAGGTGATCGCGCTGATCGAGCGGCACACCTCCGGACGACCCGGCGAGCGGGTCCCCACCGAGGAGCCGGCCTGATGTCGGTGATGGCGGCGAGTTCCTCGCCCTGGGCCTTCCTCAGCTATTTCCGGGACCACATGTCCGAGGACCTCGGCTGGCTGTGGGCGCACACCTGGCTGTCCGTCCTCCCCGTGCTCATCGGACTGGTGGTCTCGCTCCCGCTCGGCTGGCTGGCGTTGCGGCACAAGCTGCTCTATCCGCCGCTGATGACGATCACCGGGCTGCTCTACACGATCCCCTCGATCGCCCTTTTCGTGCTGATCCCACCGGTTCTCGGGCTCGATCCGCTGAGCCCGCTGCAGGTGCCGATCGCCCTGTCGCTGTACTCCATCGCCCTGCTGGTGCGCGTGGTCGCCGACGGCCTCAGCTCCGTTCCCGAGGACACCCTGCAGGCCGCCACCGCCCTCGGCTACACGCGCTGGGGCCGGCTCTTCAAGGTCGAACTGCCGATCGCGATCCCGGTGATCAGCGCCGGCGTCCGGGTCGCCGTGGTCGCCAATGTCAGCATCGTCGCCATCGCCGGCACCATCGGCATGGCCAACCTCGGAGCGCTCTTCGACCAGGGCTTCAAACTCTCCACGACCACGCCGTACTACCCGCCGATCGTCCTCGGCATCGTGCTCTGCGTGTTGTTGGCACTGGTGCTGGACATCTTCGTGGTGCTCCTCAACCGATTGCTCACGCCCTGGCGGAAGGCGGTGCGCTCATGATCGGCGGCACCTTCAACTGGCTGACGGATCCGAGCCACTGGTCCAACACCCGCTTCGACACCGGCATCTGGAGTCAGATCGAGGCGCACCTGTTGTTCTCCGCGATCGCGCTGGCGATCTCCTTCCTGATCGCCCTGCCGCTCGGGCTCGCGATCGGGCACACCGGCCGGGCGACCTCCCTGGTGACCGTCGTCAATGCGCTCCGCGCGCTGCCGACCGTCGGTGTCCTGGTGCTGCTCGTCGTGATCATCGCGCCGCACTTCTACGGACGGACGAACACCGGCTACCTGATCCCCACCGAGATTGTCCTGGTGCTGCTGGCGGTCCCGCCGATCCTGGCGAACACGTACGCCGGCGTGCAGAACGTCGATCCGGCTGTCCGTGACGCCGCCTACGGTATGGGCATGACCGGAAACCAGGTGCTGGCGCGGGTGGAACTGCCCAACAGCCTGCCCCTGATCTTCTCCGGGTTCCGCTCGGCGACGCTCCAGGTGATCGCGACGACGACGATCGCGTCGTACGTGACGCTGGGCGGCCTCGGGCGCTTCATCTACGACGGCCTCGCGCAGCAGGACTATCCCCAGATGATCGGCGGCGGCGTCCTGGTCGCCGCGCTCGCCCTGGTGATCGACCTGCTGCTGGCACTGGCGCAACGCTATGTCGTCTCCCGGGGGATCACCCGGCGCTTCTCCAACCGCGTCGTCACCGGCGCGGAGCCCGGCTCGGCACCGCAGCAAGCCGCCCTCGCGGCGTCCACGTCAGGAGGATCCGACATCTGAACCTCATCCCTCCCGAGCACCACCCCTCGGCCCGTCACCCCGGGCCACACCGAAGGAGCACCATGAAGAAGCAGATCCTGGCCGCCGGACTGGCCCTGACCACGGCCTTCACGCTCGCCGCCTGCGGCAGCAGCGGCGGAGGCGGCACCAGCTCGTCGGGCGGCACCATCGCGTCGAACATGATCTTCGGCGGGCCCGCCGAGTTCAAGACCCGCGCCGACGGCATCCCCGGAATCAAGGCACGGTACGGCGTCGAGTTCGGCAAGTTCACCGTCACCGACACCGGCGGACCGGTCACCGTCAACGCCCTGCTCCACGGGCAGATCGACGCGGCCGACCTCTTCACCACCGACCCCTCGATCGCGGCCAACCACCTGGTCATCCTGCAGGACCCGAAGAACAACTTCGCGGCCCAGAACATCGTGCCGATCATCAACAAGAAGCAGGCGACGCCCGGCGTCACCTCGACGCTCGACGGCATCTCGGCCAAGCTCACCACGGCCGGGCTCACCGAGCTGGTCGGCAAGGTCCAGAACGACAAGCAGGACCCGGCCAAGGTGGCCACCGCCTGGCTCAGTGCCAACGGCCTCTCCGGAACGGGCACGGCCGCCAAGGGTGTGAGCATCACGGTCGGCTCGGCGAACTTCCCGGAGAACGTCGTCCTCGCCGAGATCTATGCGCAGGCCCTCACCAACCAGGGCGCCAAGGTGAGCAAGAAGCTCAACATCGGCAGCCGGGAGAAGTACTTCCCGGCGATGAAGTCGGGCTCGCTGACCCTCTTCCCGGAGTACCTCGGCACCATCCTCACCTACCTCGACAAGAGCGCGACCGCGTCGAGCCCGGCCGATGTCTATGCCGCGCTCCAGAAGGCGCTGCCGTCCGACCTCAAGGCGCTGAAGTACGCCGACGCGCAGGACAGCGACGCGGTGGTCGTCACCCAGCAGACCGCCGACAAGTACCACCTGACCTCCATCGCCGACCTCGCCAAGTCCGCGAAGTAGCCGGAGTTCACGCGTACACAGGGACGCCGCGATCCGTTCGGGTCGCGGCGTTCCTGCTGTGTCAGGGAGCGAGGCGCCGACGCGCCCACGCGGCGCTGTCGAGACTCTCCCGGCGACACACGATGCGGTCGTGCATCCGGCCGCTGCGGCCCTGCCAGAACTCGATCGCCAGCGGGCGGATCACATAGCCGCCCCAGTACGGCGGCCGCGGCACCTCGACCCCCTCGAACCGCTGCTCCGCCTCGGCGTACCGACGATCCAGTTCGGCCCGCCCTTCGACCTCCGTCGACTGCCGAGACGCCCAGGCGCCCAGCTGGGAGCCACGCGGACGAACGGCGAAATAGGCATCGGACTCCGCCTCGGGCAGCCGCTCGGCGATGCCCTCGACACGCACCTGGCGATGCAGCGGGTACCACGGAAAGAGCAAGGCACAGGCGGGATTCTCCGCGAGCTCACGGCCCTTGCGGGACTCGTAGTTGGTGTAGAGGACGAAGCCGCGGGCGTCGTACCCCTTGAGCAGGACGGTCCGCGAACTCGGTGCTCCGGTCGCCGCCGTACTCGACAGCACCAGCGCATTCGGCTCCGCGACGCCACCCTCGGCAGCGGCCGTGAACCAGCGCTCGAAGGTCACCATCGGGTCCGCGTCGACATCGTCCTCGACGAGTCCCGCGTCCTCATACTCGGTACGCATCTCCTGGAGCCGATCCGCCATACGGCGACCCTAGCGATCCCGCACGCATGGCGACGCCCGGCGTCGGGCAGAATGCTGACGTTTGGGGAGAGAAGAAGGAGAAGTTGATGACTGACGTAGAGGTGCACGAGGGACTCGAGGGCGTCGTCGCCTTCCGGACCGAGATCGCCGAGCCGGACAAGGAAGGC
>JASLCW010000163.1 GCA_030151765.1 Marmoricola sp. | reverse complement strand
ACGGTTGACACGGGGGCATCCGGGGAAGGGTCTACTGGTTGCCGCGACGACGGCGATGCTGTTTCCGGCGGTGCCGGCATTCGCGGCGGGATCGCCGGCACGGTCGACTGTGGCTGCGGCCGACGTCACGGGGACACTGGTCTTCATCCGGGCCGACAACATCTGGATCAGCCGCCCGGATGGTTCCGGCGCCCGGGCAGTGACGCGTAACGGCACGGCGGCCTCGCCGTACCGGAGCCCCTCGGAGGATGATGCGGGAAGGATCGCCGCCCTCCAGGGTGTCGGCGGCAAGGTGCAGATGGTCCGTGTCGACCAATCGGGTCGGGAACTCAGTCGGTTCGCACCCCCGATCGTCTCGTTCGGGTCGAACTTCGTAGCGGTCTCGCCGGACGGTGGGAAGGTCGCCTACGAGACGGTGTTCGCCGGTACCGATTGCAGCTTCACCCCTTGCCACACCTTCTTCCAGCACGCGGTGGAATACGCACGGGCCGACCGGCGGGCCGGAATCCCGGGTGCACGGGGGATCCCGGATGCGACGTACGCGAGCTGGATCGGCAACGGGCGCACCGTGCTCGGCACGGAGGCTGCCAACACGGTGCTGTTGCACCGGCCGACCGAGTCCTCGGCCACGAGCTGGTTCGCTTCGTGCCTGGACTACCAAGCCGGCTGCGACGACACCAATGTGTACAACTACTTCCCGGCCGTCAACCGGCAGGGAGACCGGTTCGCGACCTCGCGGCTGGAGACCGCGACCGGCAAGGCCGCCTATCTCCTGGTCAACGCGGTCTCTTCCGCTGCGACGGCGAATCTGCCGGCTGCACCCGGTCCCGGCTGTGCGGTGGAGGCCCCGGCGCCGGCGAGCTTCTTCCCCGGGCCGGGCGAACTGACCGTGTCGGCGCCGAGTTTCTCGCCCAACGGGCGCAGCGTCGCCTTCGCGCAGCGGACCGGATCGACCTGGTCGGTACGGGTCTATACGCCGGTGATCGGGAATTGCGGCGCTTCGGACCCGGTCGTCGTTCTCTCCGGCGCCGCTCAGGTCAGCTGGGGCAAGGCGTCCCTACGCGCGGTTGCGGTGCGCTGGACCCGGAGCGGGCCGCCGCTGAGAGGAAAGGCTCGCGTGGGCAGCAAGCTCGGCACGTTCCCGGCGAGGTCGTTGCGCGCAGGGTTCACGCCACGCCCGGCGTCGCTCCGGTACCAGTGGCTGCGCAACGGAAAACCGATCAGACACGCCACGAAGGCGCGCTACCGATTGGTGCGCGCAGATCGACACAAGAAGATCCGGCTGCGGATCACCGCCCATGTGGGCGGCCACCCCGACGGCTCGGTCCTGACGAAGACGGTGAAGGTGAAATGAGGAGACAGGTGATGAGATCTCGAGTGCTGGGGGTCGCTGCTGCCGGCGCCCTTGCCATGGGCGCTACGGCGGTGCTGCCGATGAACGCGGCGCGTGCGGCGACGACGTACACATGGGTGGCTGGCTGGGATGGCGGTGGCAACGCCGTTCCGGGCGCTGACCACCACGACTGGGACAACGGGAAGAACTGGTCGCCCCAGGGTGTCCCTGGCGCCGCAGACGCGGTCGTCCTCACCAACGCCCCTGCCTACAACGGCGTGCAGTCGAGCACCGAGCTCAACGTCCCCGTGAGTGGTGTCACGGTTGCCTCCCTGACCATCCGGCAACCCGGGGCTGGCAGCGTCCGGCTGCTCGACGGGCCGGTCACGGTGGCGACCGCATTCGAGTGGACCGGTGGCGAGGTGCACTCTCCGGTGACTCTCGCGACGAGTTCCGTCGGCAGGATCGGGTCGGGTCAGCTCAAACCGCTCCACGCTCGGATGACGGTCCGGGGCAAACTGACTCTCGACGACATCGGTGCGGATGAGAACACGAAGCTCCAGCCCTACCCCGACGACAGCGGGGACAATGACGGCATCACCGTGACCAGCACGGGAACCCTTGCCGCGAACGGCACCAACCTGGTCGGCGGCAGCGGATGCTGCACCGATCCGGCACGCATCGTCAACCAAGGCACCCTCGACATCGCCTCGGGCCAGACCACCTTCAGTGCCGTCGAGGTGGACCAACTCGGCACGGTGAGACTGGCCCCGGCGGCGCGGCTGACCCAGACGACCGGTCCGGCGCGGCTGGGTGCGGGTGCGTCGTACCGAGGGGGCGGAACGATGGAGTTCGTCGACACCGCCTCGATCGCGTACGCGCCGAACACCAGTCCCGTTCCCGGCGGTGTGTTGATGCAGGGCATCGGAACGCTGGCCGACAACACTCGTCTGCTCTTCGACAAGGGCGCCAAAGTGACGGGCGTAGGAGGATTCACCGGCTCGGGTCTTCTGGACTTCGACGTCGCCCCGAATCCCGCCGAGCAGTCGGCCACGGTGTACGGCGATCTGAGCACCGGCCCGGCAACCCGGGTCCGTTTTGCCGGCGCCTACCCGGCCCGGCTGAGTGTCTGGAACCCCGGTCTGAGCGGCTATCACGGCGTACTGCGCATCGCGGGTGCTGCTGCGCTGGCTGCGGGGAAGAGCTTCGTTCCCGCCAGTGGCACCACGACGGTTGTCGACAAGGGCGGCAGCCTGAGCCTGCAGCCGGGAAGCACATGGGGTGGCGGAGACTGCTGCACCGGTCCGGCGAAACTCAGCATCTCTGCGGGAGCGACACTGGCGATTCCGTCCGGGAGTGGAAGTGCGGCGAAGGTCAACCGCGTGGACCTGCGCAGCTCGGGGACGATCAACCTGGGTTCCGGTAGGGCGCTGTCGACCGCGGGGTATCCGATCACTCTCGGAGGGACCTTGAAGGTGGCCGGCACGACGGCGGCCACCGCCAGTCGGACGGTGATCACCGCCGAGACGATCAAGGGGCGCTTCGCGTGTGTGTCACCGGGAAGTCAGGTGGCGACGTACTCGCCGACCGCGGTACGGCTGGTCGGGACGCTCGGCTCCTTCTCGGGATGCCGGAGCAGCCTCGACAAGGTGGTGATCGCGAAGACCGTGAGGAAGAAGCAGACTCTGCAGCTCACGGTGCGTGGCGTGCCCGCGGCGGCGAAGAAGGTGCTGCTCGCGGTGACGATCACCAAGCCGGCGAAGAAGGCGAAGTTGAAGGTCGGGGGAGTGTTGGTCAAGGCCGCCGCGAAGAAGACGACTACGCGCTACGTGGTCGCCAGACGAGCGCGCGGCAAGGTCACGATCGCGAGCGCTGGTGCGACGCCGGTGAAGATCAAGGTCGTCCTGGTCGGGGTACCGAGGTGATCCTGCGGTCGGACGGGGTCCTCGCCGTGTAGCGGTGCGTGCCTGCGCCTCGCGCATCGCGTCACACGGCATGGGCCTGGGGGATCAGGTGGGCCTTGATCAGGGCCATGTCGATCTCCGACGGAGAGAAGCGGAAGCCGACGGTCTCGAACTTGGTGTCCATGCGCTCGATGAGACGATTCTCGACGGTGTCGATGCGCTCGGTGAGTCTCTTCTCGAGAGCACTGAGCCGTTCGGAGACGCTCTCTTCGAGCCGGTCGACGCGGATCTCGAGGCGACCGATCCGATCGAGGAGCCGTCTTTCGAGGCGGTCGACCCGCTTCTCGAGGTTGTCGATCCGCTCGGAGAGGCGCTCGAAGTTGGCATTGTTCATGCGCGCCAGGGCGATCATCAGCCCGGAGAGTGTGGCGATGATGGTGAGCGTCTGCGCGTCCACGGTGAACACTCCTCGACTATCGGACGGACCTGCGTGGATGCCAAGCGGGTGGAGGCCGACGGTAGGCCTGGATTCGCTCGGTCATCGATTTCTTGTCATGTGCTGTGGACAACCCGTTCGGCCGCGCGCCTGTGGACGTTCGGTGGACATCGTCCGGGGCGGTGCGCGGGACGCTACGGTCTGTCCCATGAGCGAGGTCGCAGAGCTGCGCGGGAGCACGAAGGTGGTCCTCGGTGCCTTCGTTGCTTCGGGAATCGTCCACCTGGTCCGGCCGCAGACCTTCGAACCGTTGATGCCGGCCTGGGTACCGGCGCATCGCGAGGTGATCCTCGGGTCGGGTGTGCTCGAGCTGGCCTGCGCCGCGGGTCTCGCCGTACCCCGCACTCGCCGCCTGGCCGGCCTCGCCAGCGCCGCCCTCCTGGTCGGCGTCTTCCCGGGCAACCTGAAGATGGCGCAGGACGCCGCGCGCAGCGACAAGACCGCTTTCAAGGCGGTTGCCTTCGCCCGATTGCCGCTGCAGATCCCGCTGATCCGGGGCGCCCTGCGGGCGGGGCGTTCCTGACCGGTCAGCTTTCGGATCACGGTCGGCAGGGTTTGGGGAGTTGTCACCCGGGTGACAAGTTCTCGACTTCGACTGGCCTTTCCTCGGGCTCTGTCGCGTCAGCACTAGCGGGTCGCACATATGTTTGAAACCATGAAGGCATGAGCTACTCGCCGCCCGGGCGATCTCAACCGGTAGTTGCAACGAGTCCCTGGTTGAGGACCTGGGCGGGAGTCTGCCAGTTCA
>JASLCW010000129.1 GCA_030151765.1 Marmoricola sp. | reverse complement strand
GCGGTTGGGATCGGCGCGAGCAGGGCCGGCCGCGAGGAGAGCGCCCGCGGCGAGCGGCGCCGGCCCGAGACCCATCGACGGCGAACTCGCGAGGCTGCCGAGCAGGGATCGTCCGGCGAGGCCGCCGGAGAGGGCCAGATAGCTGCGCAGGCCCGTCGCGGGCGGATCGAGTTCGATGACCTCGCCGGCCCGGGCACGCAGCACCGTCTCGGTCGCCGCGGCGCGGCCGCCGACCCGGAGGGGGCAGGGAGCGCCGGTGACGGCGACGACCAGGTCGGTGAGGCAGGTTGCGGCGAAGTTCCCGAGCACGATCTCGATGGCGGCGGCACCGTCCGCATTGCCGACGAGGCGATTGGCCCGTCGCAACGACGTACGGTCGACGGCGCCACCGGCGGTGACCCCGACGGCGGCATGGCCCGGACGGCCGAGGTCCTGCGCACTCGCCTGTACGCCGACGCGCTCGATGCGGAGGACGGGCGTCATCGGACGACCTCGAAGTGCACGGTCGTGCCCGGACCCAACAGTGAGGGTGGCTCCCGCACCGGGTCCCAGAGCAGCAGGTCGGTGCTGCCGATCAACTGCCAGCCTCCCGGGGAGGGCGTCGGGTAGATCCCCGAGTAGTCGCCGGCCAGCCCGACGGACCCGGCCGGCACGCGGGTGCGGGCGCTGGCGCGGCGCGGCATCGGCATCGGGGTCTCGACGGCGCTGAGATAGCCGAAGCCGGGGGAGAAGCCGCCGAACTCGACCCGCCACGGCTGGCCGCTGTGTCGCGCGATCACCTCGCCGGTCGTCAGGCCGAGATGTGCGGCGACCTCGTCGAGGTCCGGGCCGTCGTAGCGGACCGGCACCGTGACGACCTGCTCCGCAGCCTCCTCCGGTACGACGGCCGTCAGGTCCAGCCGGCGGATCGCGTCCGCGGCGGTCTGGAGATCGCGTGGATCGCCCACCCGGACCAGCACGGTGCGGTCTGCGGGGACGTGCTCGGTGATCGGGGCGATCGGACGGTGCCGCAGGAGTGCGTCGAGGCGCCGCCTCGTGTCACGGTCGGGTAGTTCGACGAGGATCGCGTGGTCGCCGCAGGGGAGCAGGCGCATGGACGTCACGCCGGTGCGAAGGGCTGCGGGTCGACGCCGGCCTCGTCGAGGACCCGGCGTACGGCCCGGGCCATCGCGACGGCGCCGGGCGAGTCGCCGTGGACGCAGATCGAGTCGAAGGCGACCGGAAGGGCGGAGCCACTGCTGGTGGTCAGGCTCCCGTCGACGACGAGTTCGCGCACGCGCCGGGTGACGGCGTCCACGTCGGTCAGCACGGCGCCCTGCTCGCGGCGCGAGACGAGCGTCCCGTAGTCGGCGTAGGCACGATCGGCGAAGACCTCGCGGGCCACCGGCAGGCCGGCCGCCGAGGCGGCCACGAGCAGCGCCGAGGCGTCCATGCCGAGGACGGTCAGCCCGCCGCCGAAATCGCGTACGGCGTCGACCACGGCCCGTGCCTGGCCCTCGTGGTGGACGGCAGCGTTGTAGAGGGCGCCGTGAGGCTTGACATAGGCGACCCCGCCCCCGACCGTCCGGGCGATCCCGTCGAGCGCGGCCAATTGATAGAGCACATCGGCGTAGAGGTCCTCCGGCGCGACATCGATGAACCTGCGCCCGAAGCCGGCGAGATCGCGATAACCGACCTGCGCCCCGATCGCGACGCCGCGTGCTACCGCCGTACGGCAGGTCGCGACCAGGGTCGTCGGATCGCCCGCGTGGAAGCCGCAGGGGATGTTCGCCGAGGTCACCACGTCGAGCAGCGCCTCGTCGTCCCCGAGCCGCCATCGTCCGAAGGACTCACCCAGGTCGGCATTGAGGTCCACGGCGCGCATGAGGTCGATTGTGTCGCATGGGCTCCGGTTATCGGCCGGAGCCGAGTCATACGGCGGCGGCGCGGACCACCATCACGTCGGGAAGGTTCGCGATCGCCTGGCTCCAGGTCTCGCCGGTGTCCGGTGACGCCCAGACCGCGCCGTTGCGGGCGCCGAAGTAGAGCCCCGGGGTCTCGTTGTCGTCGATGGTCAGCGCGTCGCGCATGACGCCGACGTAGAAGCTGTCCGGAAGCCCCTGCGAGAGCGGCTGCCAGGTGTCCCCGGCGTCGCGCGAGCACCAGACGCAGGCGGCGGCGTTGACCGGGTAGCGCTGGCCGCTCCCCTGGAGCGGGAAGACGAAGATCGTCTCGGGCTCGTGCGGGTGCACCACCATCGGGAAGCCGAACCGGGCGGGCAGACCCTCCTCGATCGACTGCCACGACGAGCCGTGGTCGACGGAGCGATAGACGCCGCCGTGGTTCTGCAGGAAGAGCCGATCGGGTACGGCGGGATGGCGGGCGATCTTGTGCACGCACTGGCCGAACTCCGGATATTGCTGGCCCTCCGGGAGGAACTCGGCCTGGATGCCCACGTTGATCGGGCTCCAGGTCTGCCCGCCGTCGGAGGTGCGATAGGCGCCTCCGGACGAGATGGCGGCCACCATCGAGTTCGGATCGGTCGGGTGGGCGAGCACGGTGTGGAAGGCCTGGCCGCCGTATCCGGCGCCCCATTCGGTGCGATGGGGATGGTTCCAGAGCCCTTCCACCAGGGAGAAGGTCTCGCCCTCGTCATCGGAACGGAAGACCGCGCCCGGCTCGGTGCCGGCGTACACGACCCCGTCCTCGGTGCCCGGGGCGATCTGCCAGATCCTCTCGACGGAGGCGTCGACGGACTCGGGGAAGCGCACCCCCTTGGTCTCCTGCCAGGTCTCGCCCAGATCGTCGGAGCGCATCAGCTGGGGTCCGGTCCAGGGCGAGGAGACGCCCACCAGCAGCCGCCTTCGGCCGGCCCGCTTGTCGACCATGACGGAGTAGACCTCGGCCATGTCGAAATGAGGTCCGGTCCAGCTCCAGTCACGACGGTCCGCCGACCGCCCGATCCAGAGTCCCTTGCGGGTCCCGGCGAGAAGAATCGTGTCCACAGTGGTCACCTCGGCTTCGATATTCCTAAAAGGAACACTACGCTGGGTCGGCCATGGGTCAAGAGCTTCCGATCACGTCGTACGCGCTGCTCGGCCTGCTCACCTTCGGTGACGAACTCACCGGCTACGAGCTCAAGCAGCGCGCCGACCGGACGCTGCGCTTCTACTGGACCTCGCCCGCGATGAGCCAGGTCTACAGCGAGCTCGCCCGCCTCACCGATCACGGCCTGGTGGCCGCGGTCGCACCCGGCGAGCGCACGACGCGCTATCGGATCACCGACGAGGGACGGGCCCGGCTCCGCGGCTGGATCACCGCCCAGGCATCAGGCTTCCCGCAGCTGAAGCATCCGGTCGCCCTCAAGCTCCTCATGGGCCACGTCGTCGACCTCGAGGAGAGCATCGCGATGCTCGAGTCGTACGTCGACGAGCTCGCCCGCAATCGCGCCGACCTGGCCGTCGTACGGGAGTCCCTGGCCGGCCGTGACGCCCCGGGCGAGCCCTTCCGGAATCCCGCGCTCGTGGCCGACTGGGGGCTCGCGTACTACGACGCCGAGGCCCGGATCGCGACCGAGATGGTCGGCCGGCTGCGCGAGAATCGCTAGCCCGCGGCGAAAACCCGGTCGCGCGCTCCCAGGGGTACGACGGAGGATCGGCTCATGTTCATCGAGCCGGATGTCAGCGTCCACGGGTCCTTCCTGGCGGCGATCGCGGAGTTCGAGACCGAGGGTCTGTCCGGATCGGCGACCGCCGAGTGGCGTGACACGTGGTCCGACAGCTGGGGCGATCCGGCCGGGTTCGCCGCCTTCGCCTCGGCCCTGCGCGCCGACGCGCTCGACGAAACGCCGCGGCCCGACGGCTATGTGCCCTCGACGACGCTCTGGTGGGTCGAGGACGGCGTCTATCTCGGCCGGCTCTCGATCCGGCACCGGCTCACCCCGTTCCTTCGCGACATCGGCGGCCACATCGGGTACGACGTACGCCCGTCGGCCCGGCGTCAGGGCCACGCCACCGCGATGCTGGCGGCGGCGCTTCCCGTCGCGGCCGGTCTCGGCATCGACCGGGCGCTGGTCACCTGCGACGAGGACAACCTCGGTTCGCGCCGGGTGATCGAGGCCAACGGCGGCGTCCTCGAGGACCTGCGGCGCGGCAAGCTGCGCTTCTGGATCGACCTCGCCCCGGCCTATGGGAGAATCGGGGAATTGCCCGCGAGTCCCCTCCGAGAGTGAGCCGTGCCCCAGAACAAGATCGCGCCCGCACCGGGTGCGACC
>JASLCW010000078.1 GCA_030151765.1 Marmoricola sp. | reverse complement strand
TGATCGGCGAGGTGGCGACCACCCGGCCGCTGCCGGACCCGATCACCCTCGGCCCGGGCGATGCGCTGACCCTCATGTCGAGCAATGCGGCGACGCTCGGCGACGCCGCCCTCGCCGTCGCCGATCTCGGTGACCTGGCGCGATCGGCGCTGGTGGCCGCCGCGCTGAGCTGGTCCGTGGTCGGCGGCAATCCGGAGTCCTTCTCCCCGGCGGTCGAGGCGGCGACGCCCTTTCCCGGCGCCCGATGGGTGTGCCGGTCGATGCGCGCGCTCACGAGCGACGGGGAGGCCCGGCGGATCCAGGACCCCTACGGCTGGCGGACGCTGCCCCAGGTGCACGGTGCGCTGGCGGACCAGGTCGTCCGCGCCGACGAGGTGATCGCTGCGATGGCGGCGGCGCCGAGCGAGAACCCGATCCTGTCGCCGGATCTCGGGGTGGCGCACCACGGCGCCTTCTTCGCGTCGTACCTGGTGCAGGCGCTCGACGGATTGCTGCTGGCGGTGACGCAGGCGGCCCAGGGGGTCATGGGGCGACTGACTCAGCTGGCCGAGCCGGACATGACCGGTGCGCCGGCCTTCGGCGCCGACGACACCCCGGGAGCCTCGGGCACGATGGTGGTCGAGTACGTCGCCGCCTCGGCCCTCGGTGAGCTTCGCGGCCTGGCCGCGCCGGCCGGGCTCCAGTCGATCACCCTGTCCCGGGGACTCGAGGACGACGCCGGCTTCGCTCCGGTCGCGGCCCGCCATGCACTCGATGCGCGGGCGCCGCTGCGCCTGCTGGTGGCGGCCGAGCTGCTGACCGCCGTACGTCTTGCCGGCGACTGCCGCCCGCAGGCGCTCGATGCCGTCATCGACGCCGCCCACGCGGCGGCGCCCGGCCTCGACGACCGCGCCGACCAGGACCTGACGTCTGCGCTCGAGGCCCTTGCCGCACTGGTCCCCGGGCTCACCGACCTGCTCCCACCCGAGGCGCACGGGGCTGCTTTCGGCTGACCGTCGCTGGCGGCTCGGCATCGTGGTTCCGGCAGGTTCCCGGCTCACTGCCCGGTAGGTCGGGATAGTCCCACACGTTTGAGGCCAACTTCTCGATCAGATTGGCCTCAAACGTGTGGGACTATCCCGCCTTAACACCAGCTGTCACGGAGAACCATCAACCCGGCAGACTCAGGCCATGTCGTCGAGCGGCCGGAGCTCGTCGGCGTAGGAGACCGAGACCCGGCGGAGCACGCCGCCGGGGCCGAGGGCGTACTGGCCCATCCGCCACAGGGGCGGCGAGTAGGCGTGAATGGAGACCGAGCGAGGGTCCTTGCCGGTCATCCGGTGGATGTGCTCGGGACCGAAGGAGAAGACATTGCCGGCGGTGACGTCGGTCTCCACGCCGGGTGATCCGACGGCGAGGTTGTGCTCGCTGACGGTGCCGGTGGTGACCGCGACGGCACCCGAGGAGATG
The DNA here is from genome assembly GCA_030151765.1 of Marmoricola sp. GTDB lineage: Bacteria > Actinomycetota > Actinomycetes > Propionibacteriales > Nocardioidaceae > Marmoricola. Next base: position 1,353 of record JASLCW010000078.1, on the reverse strand, counting down.
TCGTGGTCGTGCCACCCGGTGTCATTGCCGGGGATCCACGAGAGCACCCAGATGTCGACATTGGCATCGCGATACAGGGAGTAGTAGTGCCGCTCGTCGCCGTCGTAGCAGGCGTGCTGCTCCCACAGCTCCGGCCGGGCGGCGATGGACGCCGCCAACGTCCGCAGCTCGTCGGCGTCGAGCGGGCGACCGGGCAGCTTGTCGAAGTCGGCCCCGTCGGCTTCGGCGACCGCGGCGATCGGCAGGGGGTGTCGGGCCGGGACCACCGGCGGGTCGACGGCCTCGGGTTCGGAGATGAGGGTCATCGGTGTACTCCTTCCAGGAATCGTTGCGGGTTGTTGCGGGAGATCTGGCGCCAGGCGGCTTCGCCCTGTGCCGGGTCGAGCGGTACGGCGTACGGCCGGTCGCTGCCCAGGAGGACGGCGTCGATGCCGATGGCGCGGACGAGCGCGTCGACGCCCTGTCGCGCGTACGACGAGGTCTCGACGAAGACCAGTGGATCGATGACGAAGGGGCCGCCACCCCGCTGTGCCAGTCGTTCGTGGTGCACGGGCGCCAGCCCCGCGCCGGCCGCGAAGCAGATCCGCAGCCGGGGGAGGAGCGAGCGGCCGGCGGCGAACCAGCTCCACCACGCGGCCTGCATCTGTGCCGGGTAGTCGACGACGGCCGGCCACCAAGCCGGACCGGCAGTGGTCGCGGGACCGGGGTGGACCAGCACGGGACGATCGACTTCCTCGCAGCGCGCCAGCACCGGTGCGAGCTCATCGAGGAGTGCGGGCGTGGCCAGCGCGGTCGCCGGCACCTGGAGACCGACCAGCCGGCCGTCGCCGAGTACCGCCTTCAGCCCGTCCAGGTCGGGCTCGACGGAGCTGACCGCCGCCCACCCGAGGTAGGGCGCACTCATCTCGCGGATGCCCTCGTGCCAGGCGTCGATCAGGCCGGCCGCCTCGTCGGGCGACAGTGCCTCGATGCCCAGAGGAGCCGATGGGGCGAGCACGATGCGGCCGACCTCGGGGTCGAGTGCCGCCCGGGCCTCAGGGTCGTGCTGCTCCAGCGCGATCTCGTACGGCGGCTCGGTGGCGGTGTGCAGCGTCCATCCGCGCAGGAAGGGCGGCTCGCACCGGGCGCGCAGTGCCTCCAGCAGGCGCTCGGGCCAGAGGTGCTGGTGGATGTCGGTGACAGGAAGCTCGGTCATGTCTCTCGCATGGACGGATCAGTGAAGCGATTCACTTAACCGTATCAGTGAATCGTTTAAGTGACGAGGAGGTCGCGATTCCTGCGGCGGGCTGCTTCTGCTTGTCCCCGGTCCTCTCTAGGCTCAGGCGGGTGACCGAGCGGCCCAAGCGGGTGACC
>JASLCW010000041.1 GCA_030151765.1 Marmoricola sp. | reverse complement strand
GTCCAGGGAGCTCTTCCGTGCAGTCGGCGGCGTCTCCTTGAGCATGCAGCCCGGAGATACCGTCGGCGTCGTCGGGGAGTCGGGCTCAGGCAAGACCACCCTGGCCATGGCCGCCACCGGCCTCGGCCCGCGCACCTCGGGAAAGATCGAGCTGTTGGGTCGTGACCTCGATACGTTGAGCAAGCAGCAGTTGCGCGCGCTGCGGCCCGAGGTCCAGGTCGTCTTCCAGGACCCGCACGGCTCCCTCGACCCGCGGCAGTCGGTGCGCTCCGGCTTCCGCGAGCTGCGCCGACTGCAGCCCGAACGTACCTCCTGGATCGACGACGCCGGTCTGCTCGAGCGGGTCCGGCTCACTCCCGAGATGCTGGACCGCTATCCCCACCAGCTCAGTGGTGGCCAGGCGCAGCGGGTGTGCATCGCGCGCGCCCTCCTCCTGCGACCGCGGCTGATCGTGGCCGACGAACCGACGTCGGGACTGGACGTCTCGGTGCAGGCCGACGTGCTCGAGCTGTTGCAGGAGACCAGGGCGACCACCGGTGCCGCCCTGCTGATGATCAGTCACGACCTCGCCGTCGTCCGGTCGGTGTGCGACTCGGTCCACGTCATGTTCCAGGGCCGGGTCGTCGAGGCGGGCGCCTGCGAGTCCGTCTTCCGCGATCCTGCCGATCCCTACACCCGGGAGCTGCTCGCCGCCATGCCCGGATCCCGTTGGAGGGCCCGCCGATGAAGGCCACCACCCTGAGGCGGATCGGTACCCGCCTCGCCTCGCTCTTCGCGTCGTTGCTGATCGCATTGACGATGGCCTTCGCACTGGGGCGCCTCTCCGGCGACCCGACCGCGACCATCCTCGGGCCGATGGCACCCCCGGAACAACGGGCCCAGCTGCGTCACCAGCTCGGTCTGGACCAGCCGCTGTTCACCCAGTACCTCGACTACCTCAAGGGGATCGTCACCGGCGATCTCGGCCACTCGCTGCAGTTCTACCAGGCCAACACCACGATGATCATGGACCGGCTGCCCTACACCTTGCAGCTCGTCGTGGCCGGCATGTTCATCGCGATCCTGATCGGCGTCCCGCTCGGCGTACTGGCGGCGACGCGTGAGGGCACGTGGTGGGACCGGGGTGCATCGACACTGGCCCTCTTCGGACAGTCGGTGCCGGTCTTCTGGCTCGGCATGATGTTCGTCGTCCTCTTCGCGGTGAAGCTCGGCTGGCTGCCCGCGGGTCAGTCCGGAGGACCCGACCACCTGATCCTGCCGGCGATCACGATGGCGCTCTATCCGATGGCGCACATCGCCCGCCTCACCCGTGCCTCGATGAGCGAGGCGCTGGCCGAACCCTTCGTCGACGCGGCCCGAGCCCGTGGCGTGAGCCGCGTCCGTGTCGTGTGGTTGCACGCGCTCAAGAACGCGATGATGCCGATCCTGACGATCGTCGTCCTGCAGACCGGCATCCTGCTCTCCGGCGCTGTGGCGATCGAATACGTCTACAGCTGGCCCGGTCTCGGACAGCTGGCGCTGCAGGCGATCCAGTTCCGGGACTTCCCCCTCGTGCAGGCGATCGTGATCTTCGGCGCCGTCGTCTTCGTGATCCTCAACCTGCTCGTCGACGTCGTCCACTCCATCGTCGACCCGAGAGTGAGGTGACGACATGACCCAGCTCGACGTGGATCTCCTCGTGTCGGAGGAGAAGCCCCGGCGCAGTGCCCGAAAGGCGGGCACGGCCCGCACTTCCGTCTTCTGGCTCTCCCTGCCCTTGATCGGCCTCGCGATCCTGGTCTTCCTGCTCCCGCTGACCGGTCTCCTGCCGGGTGGGGGCCAGGACCTGGCGGCGACCCGCAGGCCGCCCGCCTTCCTGAGCGGTGGCAGCTGGTCCCATCCGCTGGGCACCAACAAGCTGGGGCAGGACATCCTGACCCAACTGGTGAAGAGCGGTCAGCTCACCATCATGATCGGCCTCGTCGGCGCCCTGGTGGCGATCGGACCGGGCACGCTGCTGGGCCTGGTGGCCGGCTACTCCCGTGGCTGGGTCGACCGGGTCGTCTCGATCCTGATCGACGCGCAGCTGGCCCTGCCCTTCATCCTCATCGCGCTGGCGATCATCGCGAACCGGGGCAGCTCGCTGCCGGTGCTCTTCCTGGTGCTCGCCCTGACCGGATGGGCGCCCTGTGCCCGAGTGACCCGATCGGCGACGATGGCGATCCGGGAGCGTCAGTTCGTCCTCGGACTCCGTGCCGCCGGTGCGTCGGAGAAGCGGATCGTCTTCCGGCACGTGCTGCCGAACCTGGCCGGCACGATCGTCGCGCTCGGAACCCTGCAGATCGGTACGGCGATCCTCGTCGAGAGCGCGCTCAGCTTCCTCGGTCTCGGCGTCGTACCCCCGCACTCGAGCTGGGGCTCGATGCTCGCCTCGGGCCAGGACGAGCTCAACCAGGCCTGGTGGATCGCCTTCTTCCCCGGCCTCGCGATCACCGTGCTCGTGCTCCTGGTGAACCTGCTGGGCGATGCTCTCCTCACCCACCACGACCCGCGAAAGAGGCGCCGATGAGTGACCTCCTCACGATCTCCGATCTCACCATCGCAGCCCAGCTCAGCCACGGTGAGCTGACCCTCCTCGATCGGGTCGACGTCGAGGTCCGCCAGGGCCAGATCCTCGGAGTCGTCGGCGAATCGGGCAGCGGCAAGACCACGCTGGCCAGGGCGGTCGTCGGCCTCCTCGAACGCAATGTCCGGATCGACTCCGGCTCCATCGCCCTGTCCGGCCGGGAGATCGTGGCACCGGGCGTGAACCACACGGACGCGGTCCGCGGCTCGGAGGTGGGGATGGTCTTCCAGGACGCCTCGCGTTCGCTGAATCCGCTGATGCGGGTCCGCGGCCACCTCGCCGAGGTGCTCCGCCGTCATGTCCCCGGCATCACGAAGGCCGATGTCGAGGCGCGCTCGGTCGAGGTCCTCGAACAGATGCGCATCACCGACGCGCGCCGGGTGCTCGACAGCTATCCGCACCAGCTCTCCGGAGGACTGCGGCAGCGGGTCGCGATCGCACTCGCCGTCGTCACCCGGCCCTCGCTGGTGATCGCCGACGAGTGCACCACGGCGCTCGATGTCACCACGCAGACGAAGGTCGTCGAGCTCTTCCGCGCGCTGGTCGACGAGCTCGACATCGGCCTGCTCTTCGTCACCCACGACCTGATGCTCGCCAGCGACCTGTGCGACCGCATCGCGGTGATGAACCGCGGCGAGGTCGTCGAGCAGGGCGATGCGATGGCGGTCCTCGACCGGCCGCGCGAGCAGTACACCCAGCGGCTCCTGGCCGCGATCCCGACCTGGAACTGAGAGGAAGCCCGTATCCCCATGCCTGACCAACCCGGCATCGGCGCGTACGCCGTACACCTGCCGCGCTACGAACTCCGGAGCAACAGTCTCGACGGCAGGCCGACCGACGGCCGCGGTCCGGTCCGCAGTGTGGCCGGCTTCGACGAGGACTCCGTGACCATGGCCGTCGAGACGCTGCGTCACATCGCCGCCGACACACCCGCCGGGCGACAGCTCCTGCTCGCCACCACGAGTGCGCCGTACGACGCCAAGACCTCGGCGGGCATCGTCCACGAAGCCCTCGGTGTCGATCCGGCCGTCATCGCGGTCGATCTCCGCGGGCACCGTTCCGGTGCCGCGGCCCTCGACCTCGTCGTCCGCGGTCCGGCCGTGGCGGCACTCGCCGACGTACGCACGACACGGCCGGGCGCTCCCGACGAGCTCGCCCAGGGCGACGCGGCAGCCGCTTTCGCGACCGGAACCGATGCCGCGGTGCTGCTGGCCCGGGCCGGTCACACCGTCGAGCTCCTCGAGCGCTGGCGGCTCCCCGGCGAGCGGCACGACCGGGTCTGGGACGAGCGCTTCACGGCCGATGTACTGACGGAAGCGGCGACCACGGCCACCCGCCGGGCACTCGCCGAGGCCGGCCTCGACGCGGCCGACCACGTCGCCGTCTCGTCGTCGAATGCCCGTGCGGCGGCAGCGGTACGCCGTGCGCTCCGGTCGTCCGGCGACGACGCGGCGATCGAGCGTGCCGTCGGATTCACCGGCGCCGCTCATCCGGGTCTCCTCCTCGCCGCCGCGCTCGACGTCGCGGAGCCGGGGCAGACGGTGCTGCTGCTCTCGCTCACCGAAGGTGCCGATGCCTTCGTCTTCCGGGTCGGCGAGGGCGTCCGTGGCGCTCGGTCCGGCCCGTCGGTCCGGGAACAACTCGAAGACCGAGAAGTGGTGACCTACGGGCGCTACCTGCGCTGGCGCGGGCTCCTCGACGTGCAGGGACCCATGCGGCCGGCCGCCCCGGCGCCCGCCTCTCCCCCGATGCACCGCCGCGCCGGATGGAAGTTCCGGCTCGAGGGCAGCCAGTGCGATGCCTGCGGCAAGATCACCACGCCCCCGGGGCGGGTCTGCGCCGTGTGCGGCATCGCCGCCTCGACGGCCTCGCCCGGAAAGGTCTCGCTGCGCGACCGGGTCGCCACGGTCGTCTCGGTGACCCAGGACCATCTCACGACCATGCCCGAGTCGGAGGTCGCGATCGTCGTGGCCGATGTCGACGGCGGTGGCCGCCTGACCGGCTATGCCACCGACATCCCGGCCGAGGAGGTCCGCGTCGGCATGCAGATGACGCCCTCGTTCCGGCGCCTCTGGACCACCGACGGGATCCACAACTACTTCTGGAAGCTCCGGCCCGGAAAGGACAACGGCTGATGGCGAACAACCGGATGGCCCACGAGGTCGCCATCGTGGCGATGGGCTGCACCCCGTTCCGGGACCACTGGAACTCCTCGGCCGACGACCTCCTCGTCGACGCGGTCACCGAATGCCTCGGCTCGCTCGACGGGGTGACCCTCGACGAGGTCGACGCCTTCTGGGTGGGCACCCAGGGGTCCGGCATGTCCGGGCAGACGCTGGCCCGCCCGCTCCGTCTCGTGGGCAAACCGGTCACGCGAGTCGAGAACTACTGCGCCACCGGCTCGGAGGCCTTCCGCAATGCGGCCTTCGCCGTCGCGTCCGGTGCCTACGACATGGTGATGGCGACCGGTGTGGAGAAGCTGAAGGACTCCTCGCAGTCCGGGCTGTCCGCGGTCTACCCGCCGGCCGACGGCACCGACGTCGATTGGACCGCCCCGGCCGGCTTCTCCCTCCTCGCGCCGGCGTACGGTGACGCGCACGGGGTCGAGGCCACCGACCTGCGTTCCGCGCTGACCCATGTCGCGGTCAAGAACCATGCCAACGGCGCGCTCAACGGACGCGCGCAGTTCCAGAAGGCGGTCTCCGCGGAGGTCGTCGAGGGCTCCCCCAAGGTCGCAGGGCCGCTGGGGGTGATGGACTGCTCGGGCGTCTCCGACGGCGCCGCGGCCGCGATCATCGTGCGGGCCGAGGACGCCTACAAGTACACCGACCGGCCCATCTTCCTGCGTGGGATGAGCTTCATCGCCGGCTCGGGTGCGGGACTCGCCTCCGACGGCTACGACTTCACCTCCTTCCCCGAGGTGGTCACCGCCGCACGCCAGGCCTACGAGCAGGCCGGCGTGACGGACCCGGCAAGCCAGATCTCCCTGGCCGAGGTGCACGACTGCTTCACCCCGACGGAGCTGGTCCTCATGGAGGACCTCGGCTTCTCCGAGCGCGGCAAGGCCTGGCGCGACATCCTCGACGGCCGCTACGACCTCGACGGCTCCCTCCCGGTGAACACCGACGGCGGCCTCAAGTCCTTCGGCCATCCGATCGGGGCGACCGGCCTGCGGATGATGTTCGAGTGCTTCACCCAACTCCGCGGCGATGCCGGTGAACGCCAGGTTCCGGACGCGAAGCTCGCCGTGGCGCAGAACCTGGGCGGCCAGCCCGGCTCCTGCGTCGCCTTCGTCGCGGTCCTGGGCAACGAGCCTGCCGAGGTGGCTTCATGAGTGTCGTCAGGTACGACGGTCGCGTCGTCATCGTCACCGGTGCCGGCAACGGCATCGGCCGTGCGCACGCCCTGACCCTGGCCGAACACGGTGCCCGCGTGGTCGTCAACGACCTCGGTGGCGCCGTCGACGGCACCGGTGCCGGTGGTGCCGCGCAGCGCGTGGTCGAGGAGATCGAGGCCCTGGGCGGCACGGCCGTCGCCTCCACCGACTCGATCGCGACCGTCGAGGGCGGTGCCGCACTCGTGGCGACCGCGATCGACGCCTTCGGTACGGTTCACGGCCTGGTCAACAATGCGATCGCCACCAACGAACCCAAGGCCTTCGTCGACATCACCGCCGAGGACTTGGCGCTGGAATACGACGTGGGTCCCCGCGCGACGTTCCTGCTGATGCAAGCCGTGCACCCGGTGATGGTCGCGGCCGGCGGCGGGTCCATCGTCAACGTACTCAACATCGGAGCCAAGGCGCCCGGGGCCGGGTCGCTGCCGACGACTGCCTCCCGCGCGGCCGGGCTGGCCATCACCAAGGCCGCGTCCAAGGACCTCGGCGGACACGGCATCC